>CAZJCL010000007.1:0-2416 GCA_964544025.1 uncultured Opitutales bacterium
ATATTCCCCTCATTCAGCGCCACCAGCCGCGTCACCTCGCTCAACGACCCCGGCTGATCCGGCACGATCACCCGAAACCGCCCCAGCCGCCCATCCTTCGCCAACCCCCGGTCGATAATCTTCGACAACACATTCACATCGATATTCCCGCCGCACAACGGCAGCACCACCCGTTTCCCCCGCAATTTCTCCCGCAACTCCTCCCGGTTCAAAAGCGCCGCCAAAGCCGCCGCCCCCGCTCCCTCCACCAGCGTTTTCTCCACCTCCAGCAACAGCAAAATCGCGTTGGCAATCTCCTCCTCCGTCACCGTAAAAATCTCCCTCTCCACCAAATCCCGCACATAACCAAACGGAATCCGTCCCACCGATTTCACCGCCAAACCATCCGCCAGCGACGGCTTCCCGTGCAACGGCGACGGCTTCCCCACCTCCAGCGAATGCTTCATCGACGCGTAATTCTCCGGCTCCACCCCAAAAACCAGTCCCTCCGGATGCAACGCCTTATACGCGATCGCGTTCCCCGCGATCAATCCCCCGCCCCCGATCGGAATCACCATCGCCTCCCACGAAATCCCTTCCTCCTCCAACTCCAGCACCATCGTCCCTTGACCCGCCACCACCGCCTCGTCATCGAAACCATGCACAAAAATCCGCCCCTGCGCCTCCCCGATTTCCCGCGCCCGCGCCAACGCCTCATCGTAAGTTTTCCCGTGCAAAACCACCTCCGCCCCCCACCGCCGCGTCGACGTTATTTTGACCAGCGGCGTCTTCTCCGGCATCGCCACCACCGCGTGACTCCCCAACCGGCTCGCGTGATACGCCAACGCCTGCCCATGATTCCCCGCACTCGCCGTCACCACCCCCCGCTTCAACTCCTCCGGCGACAACAGCAACAACTTGTTCAACGCCCCCCGCTCCTTGAACGACCCCGTCCGGTGCGAATTCTCGAACTTCAAAAACAGCTCGCACCCCGTCAACTCGCTCAACGCCTCCGAATACACGCAAGGAGTATCCTCCAACAGCGGTTTCAAACGCGCCCGCGCCTCCCGAATCGTATCCAAATTCACCATAAAACCTCCCCCGCACCCTACTCCCGCCACCCCCACCCTGGCAAGCCGATCGTAGTTCACGCTTCCAGCGTGAAAATCCCCCTCCCCAAAAACCAATTCCCCATTGACACCTCCCCGTTCTCCTATTTCAGTCTAAACAGAAATGACCGAAACCATCAAGTTGTCGCCCGCCCAACAAAGCTACATTCTTCACTGGGGAGAGATGGGGACCAAATGGGGAATCAACCGCACCGTCGCCCAAGTCCATGCCCTGCTTTTCATTTCCCCCAACCCGCTCAACGCCGAACAAATCACCAACACCCTCCAAGTCGCGCGCTCCAACGTGAGCAACAGCCTGCGCGAATTGATGGGCTGGGGAATCGTCCGCCGCGTCCACGTCCTAAGCGACCGCCGCGATCATTTCGAATCGATGGGAGATGTCTGGGAAATGTTTCGCGTCATTCTCGACGAACGCAAAAAGCGCGAAATCGACCCCACCCTCGCCATGCTCGAGCAATGTCTTCAGGAAGCCCGAAAAGAGAAAGGCGCGGAGAGCCAATACACCGCCGACCGCCTCCAAGAGCTTCACGACTTCCTCAGCATCACCTCCAAATGGTATGGCCAAATCAGCAAATGGCCCACGAACCTTCTCGTCCGCTTCCTCAAAACCGGCGACGGACTTCTCGGCATCTTCCAAAAATCCAAAAAGAAAGAACCGTAAGCTTCCGCCACCCAAATCCCCAACCTCCACATCCGCGTCGCTCCCGATTTCTGTTTTTTCTGAAATGCCTGCTCATTCAATCAACAAAGTCCCCAATCCGCCCGCCAATCCGCGCGGCTGGATTCTCTACGACGGAGACTGCCGCCTCTGCCGCGACCTCGTCGCCCGTTTCGGCCCCTCGGCCAATCGCGTCGGCTTCGCCCTTCTCCCGCTCCAATCGGAAACCGGCCGCCAACTGCTCCCGGATCGCGACGACGAAAACCTGTTGCGCGAAATGACCGTCGTGACACGCGAAGGAAAAACCCTCGGCGGCGCGCAAGCCTGCCTCTTCCTCGCCAAACACTTCCGGTGGACCCGCCCGCTCGGCGTGTTCGCCATCCTCCCCGGCGGTCCCCGTATCTGCGACGCGCTTTACCGCTGGATCGCCGCCCGCCGTCATTGCTACAGCGGCGCTTGCACAGTAAACCGACCGGTCGCGCCCGCGCTTCTCCGTCTCGCCGCCGCCGTCCTGCCCGTCGCAACCTTCGCGATCACCCGAAACCTCGAACCATGGCTCCTGATGTGGGCGCTCGCCGGCGCGATCTTCTTTGCCTGCAAATTCCTGATGCTCGCCCGCCCCCGCGCCACCCGGATCGCACCCGCCAAA
>CAZJCL010000007.1:2516-7766 GCA_964544025.1 uncultured Opitutales bacterium
GCTCTGGCGGCGGATCGGTCCGGCCGCTTGCACGATGCTCGTGTTTTTGATTTCGGGAATCGTTCACGATCTCGTCATATCGGTTCCGGCTCGCGGCGGCTACGGATTGCCCACCCTCTTTTTCCTCATCCAAGGCTTCGGCCTCCTCGCGGAACGCAGCCACTGGGGAAAACGCGCCAAACTCGGCCAAGGCGCGCGAGGACGAATCTTCACTGCCGCGATTTTGGGCGCGCCGCTCTTCTGGCTCTTTCATCCGGCGTTCGTCGACCAAGTCGTCATCCCATTTCTCCAAACCATCGCAACCTTATGAACCTTGAACTCTGCATCCTGTTCGGCGGCGTCCTCCATTTCGTCATCCTGATCGCCAGCGCCCAAACCCCGCGCCTGCTCGATTGGAACGGCCAACTGGCGAAACTGCCCAAGCATCTCCGCACCCTGTTCTGGGTCTACGGCGCGTTCATCGTGCTGACCATTGTCGGCTTCGGCACCCTCTCGCTCCTCTTCTGCCAGGAAATCGCCGCCGGTTCCCCTCTTGCCCGGGGTTTTGCCGCGTTCATCGCGGTTTTCTGGATCGTTCGCCTCGCCATTCAATTCTGGATCTTCGACGCCAGCACGATGCTGACGCGCCCCATCCACCGGATCGGCTATCACCTTCTAACCCTCATTTTTATCGCCGTCGTTTTCCTTTACGGAACGGTGGCCCTTCACCTGGAGATATTCGTATGAAAATAGCAGTTACAGGAGGAACCGGTTTTCTCGGAAGCCATCTCGCCACCCGTCTAACAAAGAGCGGTCATGAAGTGGTCCTGATCGGACGCCGCAACCGAAACCTTCCTGTCAAAGACGCCGCGACAGAAAGAATCCACGCGATCGGACTCGACGATCCCGGTGCCCTGGAGACCGCGTTTACCGGTTGCGACGCCGTCGCCCACTGCGCGGGAATCAACCGCGAGCTGGGGTCGCAAACGTATCGCCGCGTTCATGTGGATGGCACCCGCCACGTGATCGACGCGGCCCGCGCCGTCGGCGTGAAACGCATGGTGTTGATCAGCTTTCTGCGCGCCCGCCCGAAATGCGGCATCCCTTACCACGAATCGAAATGGGCCGCCGAAGAAATCGTCCGGAAGTCGGGACTCCCTTTCACGATCCTGAAACCCGGGGTGATCTACGGAAAAGGCGACCACATGATCGACCATCTCACCCGGGCTTTCCTGACCTTTCCCGTCTTCGGACTCGTCGGTTTTCGCGACACCCTTGTCCGGCCGGTAGCGGTGCAGGATGTCGCCCGGGTGTTGGAATCGGCGCTGGTCGAAAGGACTCTGGAGGGTAAGACCGTTTCGGTTCTGGGACCCGAGGAGATGACACTGCGGGAAGCCGTCGAACGGGTGGCGAACGAGCTGGGAAAGCAACCCTGGATGATTCGTCTTCCGCTCCGTTTCCATTATCTCCTCGCCTGGCTGGCGGAGAAAACGATGGTCACGCCGCTGACTTCGCTCGCTCAAGTTCGGATCTTGGCGGAAGGAATTGTCGAACCTCTTCCCTTCGCCGAAGAACTGCCGGAACCGCTCCGTCCCCGCCTCGCGTTTTGCCCGGAAGCAATCCGGGCCGCGCTGCCACCGCTGGAGAAATTCAACCGGAACGACCTGCTCGTTTTCGCGGGAAAAGTTAAAAGATGAATACAACTCAATCTCTCACCTTCGCCCTTCAAACAGCGGCGGTCCTGCAACTCGGAGTCGCTCTCATCAACCTTGGCTTGGTCCGCATTCTCCATTGGGAAAAGGAGGTTGAAAAAATGGATCTGCTTGTCCGGCAGGTTTTCCAAATCCACGGCTGGTATATCTCATTAACCATGGCGATTTTCGCCGCCCTTACCTGGCGGTTCGCCGGAGAAATGGCTGCCGGGACAAATCCGGCGCTGCAATGGCTGGGCGGGTCGATCGCTCTGTTTTGGGGTCTGCGCGTCGTTCTCCAGTTCACCCATTACAGCGCGAGCCATTGGAAAGGCCGCCGGGGAAGAACGCTCATCCATTGTCTGCTCCTCGCAACCTACACCGGTTTTACCGCCACCTACTTTTTCGCGGCAACGGCAACCGGTTAAACGATGAAAACAACCCGCGATCCATCGGCTGCGTTTTCAGCAAAAGCCCGCACGGTTTTTCTGAAACGCGAAGGCCATCCGAGGCTCCGATCCGATTGGACCCCCGCGTTGTTTCTCCATTTCGAAGTTCCTCCATTTGCGCTGCAACCGGCGGTTCCGCATCCACTCGACTGCTACGGCGGAAACGCCTTTGTCAGCCTCGTCGCCTTTTCCTTCACCAACTTTCGCGTCCGCGGCCTCGGCCCGCCCGGAGCGGCCGCCCTCCGCCCGTTTCTCCAATCGCATTTTCTGAACGTGCGAACCTACGTGCGCGGACCCGAAGGCCCCGGAATCTTCTTCCTCCGCGAATTCCTGTCGAATCCGCTGAGCGTTTTCCTCGGCCCGCCCACCTTCGGACTTCCCTACCGAAACGGAAAACTCCGCTACGAAGCCGACCCAAAACTGGAATCGTTCCGCGCGGAAACCCAACTGCACGGCGAACCATTCAACTTCGCCGCCGCGCGCCAGCCGTCGCCTTGGAGTCCAACGCAACCCGGAAGTCTCGCCGAATTCCTCCTCGAACGCTACGTCGCCTACACCGTTCGCCGCGGAAAACCGAGCTACTTTCGCATCTGGCACGAACCATGGCGGCAAACCGCGTGCCAAGTCGAACTTCCTTGCCCGCTCCCCGCCGCTCGGCTCCTGGACCCGAAACGCCACCTTCGCCGGCGCCAATCTCTCGCCCGGAGTTGAAAACGTCTGGCTCGGACTCCCCAGACGAACACCCTGATCCTGCTCGCCCCTACTCCTGCAACTCCCGCAACAACCCCGCCAAATCCAGCGGACGCGTATACATCGCCACCTGTCCATCCGGCGAAAACGGCCACTCGTCCCGCGGACGATCCCAGTAAAGTTCCACGCCGTTCTCATCCGGATCCCGCAAATAAAGGGCCTCGCTCACACCATGATCCGACGCGCCATCCAGCGAAACCCCCGCCTTCCGAAGCCGCGCCAGCGCATCCGCCAAATCCCGCCGTTCCGGATAAAGAATCGCCAAATGGTAAAGCCCCGTCGCGTTCGGCGGCGGCGGTTTTCCTCCCGCGCTTTCCCAAGTATTCAATCCAATATGATGATGATACCCGCCCGCCGAAATAAACGCCGCGCCCGGACCAAATCGCTGCATCACCTCAAACCCGAGCACCCCGCAATAAAACGCCAGCGCCCGCTCCAAATCGGCCACCTTCAAATGCACATGCCCGATCCGCGCGCCTGCCGAGATCGGTCGTGTTTCTTCCGGATTCATCATTTCGCTCCTCCCATTCAATTACCCATCCATTCGCAACGCCGCCACCTGCCGCAGCAACCGTTCCTGGATCTGCAAAAGCAACGGCGTCGGCGTTTCGTCCGGGAAAGGCGCGAGAGCCGCTTCCGCCTTCTCCGCCTCCCGCAAAACCGCCGCCACCACTTTCTCGTAAATTCCCCGCTCCACCATCAACGCTTGCACCCGCTCCACCAATTCCACTCCGCTCTCCTCCTCCAGCGCCCGCCGCAACCGCTCCTTCTCCCCCGGCTCCAGCGCGTCGAAAAGCAGGATCAACGGCAGCGTCAGTTTCCCGCTCTCCAGATCCGTCCCCAACGTCTTCCCCACCGATTCCTCGTCTCCGAAAAAATCCACCAGATCGTCGAAAATCTGATACGCGATCCCCAAATGACGCCCAAATTCCGCCGCCGCGGCCACGTATTCCGGAGAATATTCCCCCAAACGCGCCCCCAAATAACACGAAGCCGTGAACAACTCCGCCGTCTTTAAATCGACAATCCGGTAATAATCGCGCAGCCCGATATCCACGCTCCCCCGCCGCAAAGTCTGGGCGATTTCCCCCACGCAAACCCGCCGCGTCGCGATCGACACCCGCCGGCAAACCTCCATATCCGGAAAGCGCGTCGATAAATTCACCGCGTGCGCGAAAAGCGCGTCCCCCAGCAAAACAGCCGTAGCCGGACCGTATTTCCGCGCCGCCGTTACCCGGTTATGCCGCGTCGTCGCCGAATCGAGAATGTCGTCATGCACCAGCGTCGCCAAATGCACCAGCTCCAGCACCGCCGCCAAACGGACGAACTCCTCCCGCACTTCTCCCCCGTCCCGCCAGCCCGTCAGAAAAACCAGCGACGCCCGGATCCGCTTCCCGCTGGATCCCAGACAATAACGAACAAGCTCCTGAATCTCGGGCTCGAATTGCTCCGCCTCCTCCATCAGAAACTGTTCAAGCGCCTCCAAATGCGGCCCAAGGAATTCCCGCAACGAGGTCAGATCGTTTCTTAAAGCCTCTCCTGGGCCGGTTTTACTGCTTGCAAGCATACTGCCAGATTACCAAAGATTTTCCTGAGTTCAAACCACCATGCTGACTATGAAAATGGTGATAGCAATTTCCATTTTCAGCCCGCCGAGCCGCGCCCGCGCCCGTTCCGGCACCACTTCACCGTTTTATGCCAGATAATCCCCTGCTGATTCTAATCTCGATCGCCGCCGCCGCTTATTTCTTCAAGCTCTGGCTCGACGACCTCAAATTGGAAAAGCTCGGAACGCCGAATCCGAACGCCTTCCCCGGTGCCACGCCTGCTCCGCGAATCGCCATCATCGTCGGAATCATCGGCGCCCTCGTCATCCTGGCGGTAGAAATCGCCGGAGAATACGCCTTCGATTTCGTCGACCAACAATCCGACATCACCGTCCTATTCGCCCTTTCCACCCTCGCCGCCGCCTTCATCGAGGAATTCATCTTCCGCGGCTTCCTGGTCGTCCACAAAAAAGGGCGCGCAATCCTCATCGGCAGCATCCTCCTCTTCTCCCTCCTCTTCGCGGTGATTCACCCGTTTCTCTGGGAATGGACCGATGAAAACGGCCTCGTTTTCCAATTCACCGGAAAAGCCTGGTTCAGCACCGCCATCGTTTTTCTAAACTCCCTCTGGTTCTACACCATCCGTTTCCTCCCCATCAACCCCCGCCACTCCCTCATCCCCTGTTTCCTCGCCCACCTCGCCAGCAACCTCGGCGTCATCATCGCCAAAGCCCTCCAAGGCCACATCACCGGCCTCTGGTAGAACCAAATCAACAAAATCCCACCCCTCCACCGGCACCCAAGCCGTAGCATCACCGCTTCGGTGATGACCAC
>CAZJCL010000007.1:7866-21447 GCA_964544025.1 uncultured Opitutales bacterium
CGAAACCCATCGTGAATTCGGGAGGAGAGCCACCAAGCAACGGATTCACATTGAAGGCATAATCCTTGAACCTGGCCTCCGCCGTGGCTTCATCCAGACCATAACGCTCGGCCCATTTCTCGTGAGTTTCATCGACGGAAAGTAATGGCGTAATCGTAAACAGACCGAGCCCATTTCGGTCCCAGGTATTGGTCTCGTCCGATTCTCGAATTTCGCCAAATACGTCCACCGTCAAAAGCAAGGAAAACTCCCATTCGGCGAGCTGTTCCCGCTCGAAATCCGAAATCATTATTTCCGTAAACGACTCATCCACGATTCCCAGCGCCTTCAAAATCTTCAATTCCGGCGGAATCATCAAATGAGCCTCGTTGGACAACGACTCTCCGCTCGGCATATACCGGCTCTCCGCAACGGTAGCCACATTAACTTCAACGAGCGTCGCATCATTGAACCACGAGAAAGATTCGTCCACGTCCGCGTCGACCCGACGCCCATATAGCGATATCCGATTACGGAAAAGTTCACCTCCAAGCTTCGCGCCATACCCGGAATTCCTAATACTGAAATTCATCTGGATCATGGACCTCGGATAGTAAGCTTTCGTCTGATCGTAACTCCAGTTACTTGTATCTAACACCAAGTCGGGCAAACGCACGACCATTATATCTCTTCCATCGCTCCAGAAAAAATTGTTTTCCCGGCTAATCTCGTCGGTTCTCGCGAAAGGATCCGCCAGCACCGCAAGATAATAGCTTCCATTCGCCGCATGTTCAGGAATCCTCAAATCGCCACTGAATATGAATCGATTGCCGCTATCAAAAGATTCGACCCTGCCAAAGTTTCCGACAATCACATCATCGGCATTCCCCCAGATGTCATCGACAGAAAGGCGAACCGAAAGATCCGACGCGTGCAGACCCACGTTTAAACCGGTTCCACGATTCTCTACAGTTACCTGCACCGGCAAACTTTGACCAAGGATCAGTTCGCCCCGCTGAAAGATAACATCGGTTATAATCAGATCCGGCTTATTAACAGCTTCGATATCCACACGATCCAGGAAGGCCGCATCCTCACCCACGACTTGCCCGTTATTTTTGATATATTCCCAACGCAGGATTTGCGGCCCGGGCGGAATATGAAATTCCACCAGTTCCCAATCGGCTTCGTTCCCGGAAATCCGCCCCATCTCGACTCCGCTGATCGAGAAAACCAAATAATTATCCCGGTGTGATGACACCTTCCATTGGAAGGAAACCTTCGAAGGACCCGTTGGATCAAGACGAATTTCCCGCTCAATCCAGCTGACTTCACCAGCCCCGATCCTCCCACTCTGGGCCGCATCCTCACCATCGAAGGTCGAATGCGTACCATCCCGCAAGACGCGATCCCCCTGGCCATACCAAGGCTTCGCTCCTGAACTGCGCCACCCATAATCAACCCACCGCGGATCCGAAGGATTCTCCGAATTCAAAGGATATTCTGCATCGTCGAGCGCCTCCTCCAGCTCCACCGCCGGAATAAGCTCAATATCGGCAAACGGGGAAAAACGGCTATTATTTCCCTCGACCGTTTCGGTCACGACACTGCCGGCATCGACCATTGCCCCGACATAATAGCTACCGCCGAACGCGATATCCTCCGGAATCGTTATGGTATTCCGTGAGAGGCTCCGGCTTGTGCTATAAGCAAGTCCTGATTGGGCGAATCTTTGCAGGATGATGTCATCCCCGTCACCCCAAACATTATTACGGCTTAAACGTATCTCCACTTCAAACGCCGGCGAAACCGGAACATCCGCCAAGCCCTGATTCCGGATCACAACCGTAACCGGAAACGATTGACCAACGACATACTCTCCCGGGTGATACACAACATTCTCCACCACCAGATCCGGCAGTTCAAAATTCAATCCATCCACCCAGCCCGCGTCGGAGCCAGCGCTTCCCGTGAGATCTTTCACATATCTCCACGCAAGCACCGACGAACCCCGCTCCAGCGGAAAACTCACCCGCGTCCAACCGACTTCGCCGGAAATCCGCGCCTGCTCGACGCCATTGATCGAGAAGCTGAGAAAATCCTCCTTCAAAGCACCTTCTGGAGTTTCCAGCCGTTCCGACGATACCTTCCAATAAAAGGAAACGATGCTCGCGCTATTCAGATTCACCGTCGTCTCGAACTGCGAAAACTGCCCGTCGCCCACCTTGCCGCTGTGAGCCGCATCCACCCCATCGAAACTGTCGCCGGTCTGGCCGAACCACGGTATCTCCGAGAAGCTAAAGGTCTTCCCGTCGTTATCCACCGCGACGTCGATCGGCAGTTCTCCCACCAGAATATCCTGGCGATTCGAAAGCGCGGTATTGTTGGTTTCCAACGATTCCCGAACGGTGTTCCCGCTGTCAACCACCACTCCCAGCGACAACGGCTCACCGGTGCGGATCTCGTCGTTCATTTGAACCGTAACATTGTAAACCCGTTTCTGCCCCCTCGCGAGACCGGTGGTTTCCGTGAATCGCAGCAGCTCGTCATCGTCCACGAGGCTGAGCGTGCGGTCCGGCGAAAGCAGAATCGATATCGAAAACGGCGTCGCCGTCAGGTCCGCCAATCCCTGATTCCGAACGCTGAAACTCAACTCCATCTCCTCATCGTAAACGAAACTGCCGCCGGTATACGCCAGATCCTCCACCACCAGATCCGGCAACCGCACGATCTCGATATCCGGATTGATCGAGAAAAAGTGGTTGTTCTCCTCGTCGAATTCCGGCTGGTCGCTGTCGATCATCAACGCCAGATAATAATTCCCGGCCGGAGTCGTCGATGGGATCGCCAAATTCGCCTGGTAAACAAACCGGTTATCCGCGCCGAGATCCGCAAATTGCTGCAAATCCCCCAGAACGATCGTGCTCGCGGCGAACGCCTCCACCGTATTCTCGCTCACTAGCTTGGCCGTTATTTTGAAATCCGGGCCGATCTCCGCGAATATCCCCTGATTCGTTCCCTGCGCGGTGATCTCGATCCGGTCGCGCGTCAACACGTATTCACCCGACAAATAATCCACCGAAACCATCACAAAATCCGGTTTGTCGATCGGGTTCACCTGCACGCGGTCCACATAAACCGCGCCCGCCGCCGCCGCGCCCTGCGCATAAGTCCAGCGCACGACATTGCTTTCCGCCGGCAAAAGAATTCGCTGCTCCGTCCAATCTTCGCTGCCCGATACTTTCAGCTTCTCCGCTCCGTCCACGGAAACGCGGAGAAAATTCGAAATATGCGACGTTTCCGCCTTCGACCGAAATTCGATCATCGCCGGACCTTCGACAACAATCTCAAACCACGCCTGACGACCCACCGCCAAACTCGGCGATTTTCCGGCGGCCGCGTTCCCCGGCAGCGAAGCATCGAATTCGCTTTCCTGCCCGAACCACAATCCGTTCCCCCCCTGCGAAATCGCCAAACCCAGACCCGGATTCAACTCCGCCAAATCGATCGCCTCCCCAAGAGTCACCGGAACCGTCACCACAAAATCGTTCCCCGCCGACCACGCGAAATTGTTGCCCTCGTTGCTCTCCGGAATCGCCGAGCCGCCATCCACGCGAACGCCGATGTAGTAGTTGCCCGGAAGCGGGAGATTGTCCGGAAGAATAACCGTGCGCACGATCCCGCGCGTCTCGCCCGGAGCGAGTCCAGCTTCCAAAAACGTCCCGATCACGATGTTCTGCGGATTCGCGAAATCCTTGTCCACCGAAAGAACCAGTTCCGTCTCAAACGCCGGCGAAGAACCCAAACCGATATTCGAAACCGCAAACTCCACCGTAATCGGCTCCCCGGCGAACAGGTTTCCGGCATCCGACGTCGGACCGCCCGAAACCGTCAAATCCGGCGTCTTGTAAACGATTTGATCAACCCAAGCCGTATCCAAACCTCCGGCACCCGATCCGTCTTTCACATAACTCCAGCTCAAGATCCGGCTCCCGGGATTCAGAACAAAACTCTGCGTCTGCCAGCCCGTTTCTCCCGAAATACGCGCCTGCTCAACCCCGTCGATATAGAACGCCAAATAATCCTCCTTCACCGCGCCGTTCCCCTCGACCCGTTCCGACGAAACACTCCAAAGAAACGAAACCACCGTCGTCGTGATCGGTTCGGTGGAAAGCGTGAAACTCGCGGACTCGCCATCGAGCACCGCCGGGCTTTGCGCGGCGTCCACACCATCCGACGTGATATTCGTCTGGCCAAACCACGGCAGCGAATCCCCCGCCGCATTCTCGAAAACATCCCCCGCCGCCACCTCGATATCCAACGCCTCCTCAACCGAAACCTGACCGAAAATCAGATCCGGCACCGCCGAGAAAAGATCGTTGTCCAACTCGTTCGATTCCGCCACCGCATCGCCGGCATCCACCGTCGCCGCCGCGTATTGCAGTTGCCCCAACGGAACGCCCGCCGGAACCGGCACGCTGATCTCGTAGACGACCGATTCTCCCGCCGCGATCCCGAAGCCTTCCGAAAAGCGAACCAGCTCGATCTCATTCCCCGCGCCCGCCCCGAAACCGCTCGACAAAAACAGCGCGATGTCGAACGCCGAACCCATCGGCACATCCTCCAACCCCGAATTCGTAACCGTCACCTCGAACGAAACCTCGTCGCTGGTCAGGTAAAGAGCCTTCACATAATCGAGACCGGTCACCCGCAAATTCGCCCGGCGATCGATCAAAATATCGGCCACCGGCGAAACATAAGCATTGTTATCCGAATCGAATTCCTCCACCGCGTTCGAACTATCCACCACCAGCACCAAATGATACGCTCCCGCCGGCAACTCGTCCGGCAACGCCAAACTCGCCCGGTACACAAACCGGTTGTTCGCGTCCAAATTCCGGAACAACGTCAGATCTCCCAGAAAAACATTCTCCGCCGGATCCGCCCTTCCCGCCGCCGACAAATACGCCGACATCCGGAATCCCGGCGGCAGCGTCACCGTCGCTCCCAAATTGATCCCCGTAGCCGTAACATCAATACGCTCCCCCTCCCGCTGCAAAACATACGCTCCCGGCTCGTAAACCGCGCCACTCACCGCGAAGTCCGGCAAATTCAGCGCCGTGATCTGCAACCCATCGACAAAACCAATATCACCATCCGCATCCGCGCCTTTCACAAAAGCCCATCGCAAAACGGTTCCGGCCTCCACCTCGACACTCACCCGCTCCCAATCCGTTTCCCCCGCGATCTCACTCTCAAAACCAGTCCCGCCTTCCTTCGCCGTAAATACCAGACGACTCTCCCCACCGTCTCCTTCCATTTTCCATCGGAAGGTCACATGACTCGCGCTCGGCACCGTCAACTCAAACCACGCCTCTTCCCCCGCGCCGAGTTCCGGCGAAACCGCCGCCCCTCCTCCGTCGATTCCCAAACCGTCCCGCCCGAACCAGGAAACTCCCGCATTCCTCTTGATCTCCAAATCCGCCCGCCCAAGCGCTTCCGCCAACGAAATTCCCCCCACCGTGATATAAGCCACCGTCGATCCGCGCCGGTTGTTGCCCTCATCTGTTTCCGCGATTTCCCCCTCCCGGTCCAACCGCACACCCAGAAAATAATCTCCCGGAGCCACATGCTTCGGCACCGTCACCGACACCGGAATCTCCACCAACCCTCCCGCCGGAAGCGACGCCACCCGAACCTGCTCATCCAGCAATGTCGCGTCAATTGCCGGCTCCCCCAGAGGCGCGAACTGCCACAGGAAAACCGAAACCCCCACGTCAAAATCCGCCAGTCCGCCGACCCCTTCATTCGCTATCGGAATCGTCAACATCAACTCCGCCCCCGGCTCCACCGAAACCGCCGCCTCCGCCAGTTCTCCCACCCGCAAATCCGCGAGAAACGGCACCGCGCTTTCCGACCAGCCCCGATTGTTGTCCTCCGCCGATTCTCGTATCTCCTCCCCGGCATCCAGCATCGCCGCGATATAATAATCTCCCGCCGGCACCGGCTCCGTCAAAGTCACCGTAATCGTCTTCGAAAAATCCTTGCCCGCCTCGAGACCGCCCTCGAATGTGAAACTGCCCAGCGTCACATCGTTTTCGCCACCCCAAACCCCGTCACCCGTCAACCGAAGCTCGATCCCAAACGGCGTCCCCGCCGAAATCGCGCCCGAGCCGCTATTTATACCTTCGACGGTGACAAAAAACGGAGCGCCAACATCCACCGGAGGATTCGGATCCGGCAAAGAAACCGAAACGATCTCCAAATCCGGTTGCCCCAAAAGCGTCGCTCCCAAACCGTTCACCTGCCCCGAACCGCTGACAAACCCGTTCCCGAGTTGGCCGCTCGAATTCAAACCGCTGGCCGAAACCGCCCCCGTATCCGCGAGAAAAAGAGAATGTTTCCGTCCCGCCGAAACTTCCGTCCAAACCGAATCCGCGCCGACCCGAATCGGAACATTGCGCTGAATGCTCGTCCCGTCGCCCAACTGCCCGTTCCGGTTATCGCCCCACGCCCAGAGCGATCCGTCGTCCCGAATCGCCAACGTATGATTTCCGCCCGCCGCGACCATCCGCCAGCTGCTCAGGTTGCCGATCCTCGCCGGACTCACCTGCCGCAAAACCCGGTTCCCCAAACCAAGCTGTCCCTCGAAATTCCGGCCCCACGCCCACAATCCTCCTCCCTCGTCGATCGCCAAAGAATGCCAATCCCCCGCCGCAACCGAAACCCATTCCGTTCCGGCACCAACCTGCACCGGCGTTTTGTGTCCGGAAACATCGAGCCCGAATCCGAGCTGCCCTTCCATATTCGAACCCCACGCCCAAACCGTTTTATCCGCGCGAACCGCCAACGAATGAAATTCCCCCGCCGCGACCGACACCCATTCCGCCC
Source organism: uncultured Opitutales bacterium (assembly GCA_964544025.1). GTDB lineage: Bacteria > Verrucomicrobiota > Verrucomicrobiia > Opitutales > T3Sed10-336 > CAZJCL01. Next base: position 14,737 of record CAZJCL010000007.1, read on the forward strand.
CGCCGCCGATCTCCACCGGCGAAAAAGCCGGATGATAACTATCGTTCCCCAACTGTCCCGCGGTATTGCTCCCCCACGCGTAAAGCTTGCCCCCTTTGATCGCCACCGTGTGATACATCCCCGCCGCGACCGACACCCAATCTGTATCCACGCCCACCTGCACCGGCACTTCCCGGTTAACAGAATCCCCCAGTCCCAACTGCCCTTCCGAATTCCGCCCCCACGCGAACAACCGTCCATCCTTCGCAATCCCCAACACATGCGCTTCGCCCGCCGCGATCTTCTCAAACTTCACTCCGCCAGAAACCGCCTGCGGAGCCGCCTCCGATCCCGTGTTCCCCAAACCGAGCTGCCCCCGGTCGTTCTTTCCCCACGACCACGCCCGGTCGTCGCCCCCCAGCGCCGCGCTGAATTCTCCACCCGCCGCGATCTTCTCGCCATAAGCCGGAAGAAAAGCGACCGCGACCGCGCAAACAGTAAAAGCGCCCAAAAGAAAATGCTCACGAACAGCGGAAACAAGTGATTTCATGGTGTAACGAAGTGATAGATGAACCGGCGAAAACCTTAATAAAAAGGGTGAACCGGTAAGGTCATAGTAGATACAGTCAATTCCACCTTAGAACAAAGTAGGGTCAATACTGAGCACGGTAAAAAACTTGTAAACCCGCTCCCGCCCCACGTTCCACATCGCACAAAAAACAAGCCCCGGCCAATCCTGACCGGGGCTCATCCAACCAAACAAACAACCAAACAGCCGATAAAGAAACTCTACTCCGCGGCCTGTCCGATCCACTCCAAGCGCAATCGCAAAAACCGGCTCTTGCGCACTTCCTCCGTCGGAATGTTGTCCCGAACCGTCACCCGCGCCGTGTTTCCAAAATCCGCCGCCGACACCACCAGCGGATGACTCGTCAATCCGCCCACGCCGTTCAAACTATACAGGCCATGTTTCCAAACATACGGCGGTTCCAATATGATTAACGGCGCCCAATTCACCGCATCCATCGAGCTCTCCACAACGTATCGGATATCGAGCGCCCCTTTCACCATCGGAAACGCCAACCGCAAATACTCCCGCCCATTCACCATCGTAAACCCCGGCACCAACTTCACATCACCGCCCGCACCCGGATTCGCATCCAGCGCGTAACGAGACAGCAACTTCAGCCACTCCTCGCTCCCCAACTCCGGAAGGTCGACCCCATAATCCGACGCCCAATCCTCGATCGTCACCACCGGCCAGCTTTCGTAAATCGGGTAAATCCGAAACCGCCCGATCCCGTCCGGACCAAACACATTCGCCTCATCCGATTCCTCCACCGCGTCCTTGTCGTCGATTATGATCACCAAGCTGAATTCGAAAAACTCCAATTCCTCCCGGTGCCCGTCGCCCACCATCGAACGCGTCGCCTCCGGTTCCACGATCTCCAGCTTCTTCAACAACTCCAGCTCATCCGGCAGAAACAACTTCCCCTGATAATACGCCCTTTTTCCCTCCGAACTTTGTCCCGGAACCCCCGGCATCGGCTCGCTAATCGAAAAATGCGCCAGGTTACTGACAAAGAACGAATCCACCGGCCACGAGAAACCGTCCTTAAATTCCTCCCGCGTATCGCGCGCCCGCAACTCGATCTTCTGCGACAACGGCACATCGCCTTCCACATCCCCCATCCCGACGTTCGCCACCCACCAGTCCACCGGCAACTCCGACAGCGGATGATACCGTTTCTCCTCGTCGTATTCCCACCCCGCCAACTCCAGATCCGGACGCCATTCGATCGTCACCGATTCGCCCGGTTCGGACCAGAAGTAGTTATTCTTCCGGTCGTATTCCTCCACCTTTTCGTGCGGATTCACCAGCAACGCCAGACGATAAGTCCCCTCCTCAGTCGTGGTCGGAATCTCGAAATTGCCACTGAAAATCACCCGGTCCGCGCTCTCGAATGACACTACCCCCAGGTTCATGAGAGACACGTCGTCCCCATTTCCCCACCGGTCGTCGATCGACAACCGCACCTCCAAATCCGCCGTATCCCAAACGACACCTTCCAGCCGCGTTCCCCGGTTCTGCACCACCACCTGCAATGCGAGATAATCGCGACCCACCACATGCGTCCCCACGCTATGCTGCACATCGATGATCGCCAGATCCGGCAAATCCACCGGCTCGATCCGCACATCGTCCAAAAATCCCGCGTCTTCTCCGACGATCTGGCTGTTCGTTTTCACATACGCCCAACGCAAAACCTGCGGCCCCGCCGGAATCAAAAACTTCTCCTCCACCCAATCCACATTCCCCGAAATCCGCTTCAACTCCTGACCGCTGATCGAAAACCGCAACGAATTCTCGTTCGGCAAACCCGACACCTTCCAACGGAAAACAACCTCCGCCGGGCCCGTCGGACTCACCTCGATTTTCCGTTCCACCCAACTCGACGTCCCCGACGGAATCGTTCCGCTCCGCGCCGAATCCTCCTGATCCGCCGAAGATCCCGAACCATCCTTCAGCCCGCCGTGAAGAATCCCGTACCACGGAGCCGCGCCGCCGCTCTCCCATTCCCCGACGATCCAAACCCCCGGCAACGGATTCCGCTCGTCGTCCATCGCCTCCGCCAATGTCACCGCCGGCGTCACATAAACATCCGCTTCCGACGAAAACCACACGTTGTTCCGCTCGTTCGATTCCACGACGATATCCGTCGCGTCCACTTTCACCGCCACGAAATAATGCCCCGCGAAGGTCACGTTCTCTGGAATCCGGATGTTCCGGGTAAACGTCCGCGCCTCCCCCATCGCCAAACCCGCCACCGGAAACGTATCCAAAATCACATCGTCCTCCGATCCCCAAACCATGTCGCGGCTCAAACGCAACTGCACCTGGAATTGCGGATTCGCCCCGATGTCCGCGTTCCCCTGATTCCGCACCGTCACCGTCACCGGAAACGCCTGCCCCGATTCATAATTCCCCGTAACAAATCCCAAACTCTCCACCGCGAGATCCGGCACATGATACGTGATCCGGTCCACCCACGCCGCGTCCGCTCCCTGCGCGTGCAAATAATCCTTCTGATAACTCCAGCGCAAAACCGATTCACCCGCCGGAAGCGGAAACGTCACCCGGTGCCAATCCACATCTCCCGCGATGCTCGCCTGCACCACCCCGTCGATGCTGAAACTGGCCCAGTCCATTCCCTCTTCATCGCTCTGCGAAGAAACCTTCCAATAAAACGAAACCAGACTCGCCTGCTCCAAATTCACCGTGGCCTCGAAAGCCGACGTACCATAATCTCCAATACGCCCGCTCTTCCCCGAACTATGCGCGTCGAAACTTTCCGCCGCCTGCCCAAACCACGGCACCCCGCCAAACCGGAACTCCGTTCCCAAACTGTCCACCGCGATATCCATCGGATATTCCGAAACAAAAATATCCGCGTCGTCCGAAAGCGCGAAATCGTTCGCCGCGTTCGACTGCGCCACCGTTTTGTCCGGATCCGCCACCACCAGCAAATACTGCATCTCCCCCGTCCGCACTCCTTCCGGAATCGCGATCGTCGCCAGAAACTTCCGCTCCTGCCCCGCCGGCAAACCCGCGCTCTCCGCAAAATCCACCAACACACTGTCGTTCCCGTTTCCAACCAACCGGTCCGGCGTCAGCGAAATCTGCACCCGAAACGCCCCCGCCACATCCGCCAAACCGTCGTTCCGCACAGTAAACGAAACCTGCATCTCGTTCCTCGCCTCCCCCGACGGATGAATCACATAATAACCGTTCTCGTAAACCAAATCCGTCACCCGCAAATCCGGACGCCGCGCGATCTTCAGATCCGCCGCCGCCGACCAGCCGATGTTGTTACCCTCATCAAATTCATCGATCACATCGCTACTGTCCGCGAAAACCCCTACATAATAATCTCCCGCCGCGATCGAATCCGGAAGATCCAACATCGCCAAATAAACAAACCGGTTATCCGCGTCCAAATCCCGCAACCGATTCATGTAACCCAATTCCACATCGTCGCCATCGCCCCAAATCCGGTTCTTCGACAAACGCACTTCCATCCGGAAATTGTCCGGCAATTCCACGTCGTTCCCCTGGTTCCGCCCCGTCGCCGTCAACGTCAAACGGTCCCTCTGCAACACCTTCTCCCCCGCCTGATACTGCAACTCCGTCACCACCAAATCCGGCTGCGTCACCGGCGCCGTCGAAACATTGTCGAGCCACGCAGCGTCCCCCGCGCTCGCTTCTCCCTGGTGATAGGTCCAGCGCAACTGATTCGTCCCCGCCGACACCAGAAAACTCCGCTCGTGCCACGGCGTGTTCCCGCTGATCCGCGCCATCTCCACCCCGTCCACCGAAAACGCCAGATAATTCTCCGCCCGCAACGTCAGCGTTTTCCAATTGAAACTCACCACCACCGGCCCCACGACCGACGTCTGCAAATACGCCGTTTCCCCGGCCGAAAGCGGAGGCGTCTGCGCCGCACTTCCTCCCACCGCTCCCGAATCCTCCCGCCCAAACCACAACGCGTCTCCGCCCGCCGTCCAATCGCCCGCGAAATCCAGCGCGCTCTCCACCCCCGGCCCCACAATCTCCACCGAAGCATTCGCCGACCAGCCGATGTTGTTATCCGCCGTCTCCTCCTCCAAATTCCCCGCCAGCGAAACCTTCGCCGCCACATGAAAACGCCCCAGCGGAGCCGATTCCGGAATCCGCCCCGAAAAATTCACCAAACGCACCGCCCCGGCATCCCAACCATCCTGAACCGTCACCGTACCCGAAAACCGGATATCGTCGCTCTCGCCCCACAACGCGTTCTTCGTCAACCGCACTTCCAGCGTCACCGGAGCCCCCGCCGGAATCGCCCCCAGACCAAAATTCCGCACCGGCACCGACACGAAAAACAAATCTCCCCGCCCATAACTTCCCGCCGGAGACGCAACCTCCCCCACGCTCAAATCCGCCAAAAAATCCGTCGCCGCCGGCTGCCAGTAAATGTTGTTCTCCCCGTTCGACTCATCGACATTCCCATCCCCGTTGATCCGCCCGCCGATAAAATACGCGCCCGACGGCAACGAATCCGGAAACGAAATCGTCCGCGTCAAAAGAAAACCATCCCCGCTCCCGACAAACCGCGTCACCGGAAAACTCCCCAGCGAAATCGCCTCCGGATATCCCCAATCCGCCACCGGCGAAAGCACCAGCTCCACCGTAAAAGCCCGATCCCCCTTCACGTCCCCAGAACCCGAATTCGCCCCGAAAATATTCAGCGGAAACGAAACCCCCGGCACAATCTCCCCCGCCGCCGCGAATCCCGTCAGCGCCAAATCCGGCAACCCGTAAAACGACGGCGCCAGCATCCGCACCGTTTCCCGGTTTCCCGTTCCCAACTGTCCGCTCACGTTCAACCCGCTCGTCCACAAAACTCCCTCCCCATTCAAAACCGCGAGATGATTCGCCCCCGCCGCCAACTCCGTCCAATCCGCGCGCCCGCCAATCCGCACCGGATTCCGCTGGTCCATCGACGAACCGTCCCCCAGCTGCCCTTGAAAATTCATCCCCCATCCCCACAAACTCCCGTCGCTCCGCAAACCCGCCGAATGAAAATTCCCCGCCGCGATCTTCGTCCAATTCGCCGCACTTCCCACCCGCACCGGCCGCGCTTGCGAAAACAATTCCGCCCCGATCCCCAACTGCCCCTCCAAAGCGCGCCCCCACGCCCACAAACTTCCGTCGCTCCGAATCGCCAAACTATGCGCGTTTCCCGCCGCGATTTCGCTCCAGCTCGAAGTCCCGATCTTCACCGGACTCAACTGCGACAACCCAGCCGCTCCGGTTCCGATCTGACCGTCCACATTATTCCCCCACCCCCAAAGCGTTCCGTCCGTCCGAATCGCCAGCGAATGCTCGCCTCCCGCCGCCACCGCCCGCCAATTATTCTCCGAGCCGATCCGCGTCGGCGTCGAACGGTTTCCCATCGAACCGTTGCCCAGCTGACCCGCGTTATTCTTCCCAAACGCCCAAAGACTCCCATCGCTCTTCACCGCCAACGTATGGTGATCGCCCGCCGCCACCGACACCCAATTCCGCTCCGTCCCCACCTGCCCCGGCGTCGAGCTGCCAGCGAAATTATTCCGCCCCAACTGCCCTTCCAAATTCCGCCCCCACGTCCACAACGTCCCGTCCGAACGAACCGCCGCGAAATGCCCCGCCCCCGCCGAAATCCGCGCCCAGTTCTCCGCCGTCCCCAGCCGAACCGGCGTCAGTTGATCCCCGCCGCCCGGAACTCCCTGCTGCCCTTCCGCATTGCTCCCCCAAACCCACAACGCGCCGTCGGCCTGCACGACCGCCGTCTGCGCGCCGCCCGCCGCCACCGATTGACCCACAACCTCGGCCGCCGGAAAACCCGCGAGACTCAGAAGAATCGCAAGCGACCGGCCTATCCGGCTTTTCCGAAACAAAAACGTGAAATGAGAGCGCATGAAATAAATAGGTAAAAACGTTTGTCGTCTGCCCGAAAACGGGCGTTAAAAACCGGGCGTCAGCCAGCGCGACCGGCGCGTGTTCGCCTCCGGCGCCGTTTCCGGCTCCGGCACAACCTCCGCCTCCGCGGGCGCCACAACGGCGGCCTCCGAAATCTCATCCTCCGCCGAAACCGGCGCGACTTCCTCCATCACCGGAGCCTCCTCCACCACCGGCGTTTCCTCCGCCGG
>CAZJCL010000007.1:21547-27105 GCA_964544025.1 uncultured Opitutales bacterium
CGCGTCAGCCCCATCTTCCGAACCAGACGCGGATCGATAATTTCCTCGTAGGTGGTGCCGTCCGGACTCAACGTCCGCGCCGTGAGGAAAATGATCAAATTCCGCTGATCGTTGTCCTTGCTGTCCGACCGGAAAAGCCGCCCGATTCCCGGAATCGATCCCAACACCGGAACCTTCGTTTCCACATTCACCGTATCGTCCTGCACCAAACCACCGATCGCCACCGTATATCCATCCTTCACCGTCACATAAGTATGCGCCCGACGGGTAATCTTGATCGGATACTCCGCCCCGAAATAAGTAACCGTATCTCCCAAAGTGCTCACCTCCGGCTCCACATCCAAATTGATAAACCCGGCGCTGTTCACCTGCGGAGTCACATCGAGCGAAATACCGATTTGTGTAATCTCCGGACTTCCGCCCGCTTCATACGTTCCCGTCTCCGGATTATAACGCGGCGTCACCACCGGATACTCCTGACCGATATGAATATTCGCCTTCGTGTTGTTCAAAGTAACAACCGTCGGATTCGATACCAACTTCACATCGTCCTTCGTCCGCAAAGCGCTCAACACCACATTAAATTGTTCCGCCGAGAAAACCGCGCTGGTCAAATTCGTCGTCGAATCGAAATTCCCATTTGAATTCAGATTCTGCGTTCCGCTCGTCACGGTACTGCTCGTCGGGCTTCCGGTCGTCGTCGTGGTGCTCGATCCCGAAGTCCGTTGCCGGGAGCTATCGCGAGTGTCGCCCCGCTCCCTATCATACGTATGCGTGATCGGACCCGCCGAAGCCTGATAACCGTCCAGCGACGCCCAATTCACCCCGATATTCTCCACCGCCCGATTCTGCGTCTCGATAAACTTCGATTCGATCATCACCTGAAGCGTCGGCTGATCCAGCTCATCGATAATCGTCCGGATCCGGCGCATCCGCGTCGGCGCTTCCGTGATCACCAACGCGTTGCTCCGCTTGTCCACCTGAATCCTGCCGGTTCCCGAAACAAGCGCGTTCACCGTTTTCGAAATCTCCTCGGCCAAAGCATAATTCAAAATCACCACCTCCGTCACCGGCGGCTCCAAATTCAACGACTCCAAACTGACGATTTTGATAATATTATCTTCCTCGATATACGTATAACCCACCGGCGAAAGCACCACATCGTACACCTGCTGCCACGTCACATTCCGCAACTTGATGGAAGCCCGTCCCACCAGCGTATCCGGAATCACCAAATTCAAATCGTAAAGATCCGCGACGATCCGAAGAATCGTCTTGATATCCTCATCCGGAAAATCGACCGAAACCTTCGCCCCGCTTTCCTGAATCACCGGTTGCTCCGGCTCGATCGGCGGAAGCACCATCGGCGAATCCGCTTCCGGCTCGACCGTTTCGGGTGCCGCCGGTTCGTCTTCCGCCGGAACCGCGTTCGGGTCCGCCACCGGCTCTTCCGCTCTCTCCGTCAAAGGCGCGTCTCCCATCGTCGCCGCCGGAGCCTCTTCCTCCACCGGCTCTTCCGCCGGATACAACGGCGCGGCCGGCGCATCGACCAACGGTTGCTCTCCTTCCGGTTCCACCGGCATCGGCGCGACCAGCGCGGGCGCGGGCTCCCGGGAATCTTCCGTTTCCACCGCCGGATTCGCCGGCTCTTGCCCCACGGCGGATCTCTGCGCGATCACCAAATGGATCAAGAGCAGCGATACTAAGGAGATGATAATAATGCGCGGTTTCATACTATTGTATCCGTTTGGTAAAAGTTTCGTTATTCAACCGTAAGGTAAAGGATCGCGAACTGGCGGAAGCCATCTGAACTCGATATTCTCTCCCCTGATATGACACTGGAATAAAATCCCCGACGCTCACCCGGCGTTCCCCAAAAAGCAAAATCACCCGCGAACCGAATTGCATCACGCCGCTCGGCGTCAATTGATTCGCGATCGCCGCGAGAACTTCTTTATCTTCCGGCAGTTTCTCCGCCTCCGGCTGCGGAGCCTCGGTCACCGTCTCGCCGCTTTCCACTTGCGGAGCATCCGGAGCGAACGGATTGATCGCTTCCGCGAATCGTCCCTCCACATCCTCCGGCACCACCACCGCAAATCGCTCCGCCTTCTCCAACGTCGCCACACGCTCCTCCGGTGGCGACACCTGCCCCCACACCGGCGAACCCGCGAGCAAAAACCCCGCGGCCGCGACAATCGTTATTTTACGAAAAGACTTCATGGAACGCTTAACAAATCGAAGTTCAAGGTTACCGAAAGCCGTCGCTCATTCGCTTCCTTCACGGGCTGGAGCGTAAAGTTCTTCAACTGATAAAAACTCTCTCCATGCTGAAGCACATGAAAGAACGTCAACAGATCGTTATAAGCTCCTGAAACTGTCATCGTATATCCTGTTTTTGAAAACAACGGATCGGGCGCTTTCGCTTTACTGCTACCTTTAGGCGCCGGTTTTTCCGGAGCCGCTGGTTGTTGCTGTAATGAAATAATCTCCACACCGGTCGATGCCTCCAAGCGATAAAAGTATTGATAGTTTCTCGCCAATTCAGATGGAATGATCAGGCGACGTTCGGCATCCTGTGTAATAGATTTAACGCTTTCAAGATGTGTTTCTAAATTTACAGAGTTTTTAAAGACGTTATCCTCCATCTTTTTCCACTCCGTAGTTAAAGATTCATGACGCCTTGACTGCTCCTCCAAACTCATCATCCGGAAGTAAAAAAACACCCCCGCAACCAGCGCCAAGGCCAGCGCCGCCACCGCGATCGGATAAGGTTTCAACTTGGCTATCAAATCCTGCGTATTCATCCGGTTTTACTTTTTCTCCTCGTTTTCCACGGCCGCCTCGACCGCCTTCATCGTCAGACGAATGCCGAAAGCCATCATGTCCCCCTCCTGGGTCGGCACCAACGACGTCGGAACCGCGCTCTCCACCACCGTCGAAAAATACGGATGCTCCGTAAATCCATTCACATATTCCGTAACAATGCTCGCCGCCATATCTCGCGCGCCGACAATCGAGCCGTTGATTTGCAGCTCCTTGACCGGCGTCTTGTTTCGCGTCCCCGCGTCCTGATAAGTCACGGTGGAAATCTTCATGCCCGGCAGCATCGAATCCCCCAGCGTCGCGAAAAACGTCGAGAAATCGAACGAGCCTTCCACGAATTGCGACACTTCCTCGATCATTCGCGCCTCCTTCCGAAACTCGTTGTGCATCCGCAAAACCTCCGTGTTGCGCGCCTTGTTCTTCGCGATCTGCGCCTCCAGATTCTCGATTTCTTCCTTCACCCCATGGCGCTCCAGCTCGTGATACCCGACCAACATCAAAAGCCCGATGAGCACCAGAACGCTGATTCCGTTCACGAAAAACGAGGTCCGGACGATCTTCACGTCCGGCAAAGTCGTGAGGTCCCGGAAATCCGGATGCCACGGAATCGGCGCCGGCGGTTGTTTCTTCAAAATCTTTTTCATGCGGAAAATTTATTCGGTCAGCATCAAAGCCAGCAGCCCCGGAGACAGCGCCTCTTCGCCCGGATTAACATCGGCCGCGAAACTGAAATTCGCCTTCGCCAGCAGCGCCGCGAAATCCACCTCGTGCGTCTTCATTCCCAACAATCCCGCGAACGTCTCGTTCAACCAGCGCAACTTCGGCGGCAAAAGCGTGCAACAAACCCGCCCGATCGATTGACCCGTTTGCACTTCGTAAAAACCGATCAACGACTGCAACTCCCGCGTGATCCGGTCCACCAGCCGCGGCCCCATTTCCCGAAAATCGAAACTGTCCGAAAAAAACAACCGCCGCGCCGCCCCCTCGTCCTTCAACCCCAGCTCCTCGCGCACCCCGCCAATCATGCTGTTCAACCCGAGCGAAAGCGGACGCGTCGAATCGATCCGGCCCTTGTTCAAAATCACCACCGTCGACGTCTCCTCATCGATCTCCAGCAGCAAAACCGGCTCCTCGATCCCCTCCGCCTTCGCGTGCCGCAAATACATTCCCGCCGTTGCGACCGATCCCAACTCCAGCCGCACCGGATAAATCCCGCACTCCACCAGATAATCCTGCGCCTCCTGAAACGCCCGCCTCCGTCCCCCGCAAATCACCACTTCCCGGTTCGTCCTCGTCCCGTCGAACGGCGTCCCGTCATCCGCGTTCAACGCCGTCAACATGTAATCCGCCGGATTCACCTTGAACTGCTTCGTCACGATCTCCTCCAACGTTCTCGGATCCGCCGGCCGCGCCGCGTCCTTCAACGACCAATGCCGGAAAAGCCGGTCGTCTGGATAAATCGCGCACGCCGCCCGCATCAATTGCCCCGCCTTCAACCGCCCGAACCGCTGCACAAAAGCTTTGACCTCTTCCGGAACCAACGATGAAATCGTATCCACCTCCTCGACGACGCTTCCATTGCCATTGACGGACAAACGCGCCGCCCGGATGCCGGATCGACTCCTTTCAACGTAAAAAAAGTTCTTTTTCTGAGATGCCATTTTGCCTTGATTCCGGAAAACCCACCCAAACCCCACACCAAAAAAACCGAGGCCTCGTGCCTCCACCAGGGGCGTCGTTCAATGAGGTTCAGCATGAATCCGACGGAAGTCGCCACAAGCGCAAAATGAGTCTCCAAGCCGCTTCCAGGGTAAAACGTATGTTAAAATGGCCCCTCGCCATCCTCCTGTTCAATCTCGCCGCCGCCGCGCCCGCTTCCGCCCATTTTCTTTGGAAGGTCGAAGGCGAAAAACCGAGCTACCTCTACGGCACCATCCACTCCTCCGATGAGAAAGTGCGCGACATCCCCAAACCGGTTCTCGACGCCCTCGCGGAATCATCGACTTTTCACCCGGAACTCGAATTCTCTCCCGAAAACCTCGGCACCCTATCCGCCGCCGTTTTCTCCGGCTCCGGAGATCTCGAAAAGGAACTCCCGCCCCGCCTCTGGAACCGCGTCCGCCAACACGCGGAAAAATCCGGAATCCCCGCCGCCCTCCTCCGCCGCGTTCCCCTCCAACTCCTCCCCGTCCTTTTCGCCACTCCCCCGGAAAGCGACTTCAACCACGTAATCGACGTCCAACTCTACACCCGCGCCAAAGAAAACGGCATCCCGATTCACCAGCTCGAAACCGTCGAAGAACAACTCAACGTCTTCCGCGCCCTCCCCCGCGAAGCCGCCCTCGCCTTTCTGGAAGAAGCCATCGCCGAAGCGGAAAAAGGCTTCCCCACCATGAACAAAACCATCCGCCTCTACAGCGAAGGCGACCTATCCGGCCTGGAAAAATTTCTCCGCGAGGAATTCGACCGCTACGATCTCCCGCAACTCGAAGAAGCCCTCATCACCGAACGAAACCGCCACATGGCGAAACGCCTCGAACCGTATCTAAAAACCGGCGGCGCCTTCATCGCCGTCGGCGTCGGCCACCTCCCCGGCGAACAAGGCATCCTAGACCTCCTCCAAAAAACCGGCCACCAAATCACCCCTGTAAAACTCAGGTAGCAGCCCGAGCTTTATACACATCTTGGGACCGTCATGCCGGCTAACTGATCCCGGCAGGGATCAAAGCTTGTAG
>CAZJCL010000008.1:0-14913 GCA_964544025.1 uncultured Opitutales bacterium
GCCTGCACCGTCGGAATCACGTTACCGCCCGCCAGAAAATGCGCCTCCAGCTCATCCGTCGAAATATCGATTCCCGCCTTCCGCGCCGTGATCCGCGCGTCGACGATTAATCCGTAGGGAACGCGCCGCAAACGCATCGCCACAAGCGTCGGAATTCCGACATACGCTCCCGCGAGCCAGGCGCGCAACCAGACGCTGAAGAAGGATATGAATATCCCGAGTAGAATCAGCGCGATAATCGCGACGACGATGAGGATGATTATTCCGATATCGATATTCATGGCTGTAGCAGTTGGTTAGAAAAAAATAAAAATTTAGGAAGCGACAACCTCGTCCCCTTCCGGCGAGGTCAACTCGAGTTCACACACCCGTTGAAAATCGATCTCCGTTCCGGCGCGAAGCGTTTCCACATAAGCGTAAACAACCGCCCGCACATCGCCACCCGCGATCGCATGCGCGGCGATTTCCTTGAGATCGATTTCCACATTCGCCCGTCGCGCCGCCGCGTGGGCATCCACCACCGCCTCCAACGGCAGATTCTGAAAATACATACGCCAAATGCGCCACAAACTAATCGGCGCGCCGGATTTCCGCGCCCGCATCCAGAAAACGAAAACCGGACCGGATTTCCAAGCGACACAACTGAGCGAGACCACGAGAAGGAAGAGAAGAAACTGCGAATCCATACGTTACATTTTGCGAACCCGCACACGAAAATTATCGAAATCAACCACCTGCAAACGGGCTCCTTTATCCACAAAGCCACTGATGGAGAAGGCTTCGTAGCTCTTGTTTTCGATGCTCACTACGCCGGTAGGGGCCAACCTTGTCAAGGCTTCGCACTCCTTGCCCACGATATCCGAAGTGGCGATCGGGTTCTGGCTCGTCGATTGGATCGACCCGAAAAGAAACAGCTTCCGCCCCGCCTTCGTCCTCGGCAAAAGCTTCAACTCCACCGCGAGCGTCACGAACAAAATCAAAAACCCGCCCAACACCGCCGCCACTCCCGCCTGCACTCCATAATGCATGAAAACCAACGTCCACGAGCCAATAATCGCCACCGCTCCAAGCAGCCCCAGAATCCCGCCCGGAAGGATCAGCTCGAAGGAAATCAGGACCAGGCCCAACAGAAAAACAGCAACGATTGTCGTCAGCATGAAACGAGTTATGGCTTTTCCGGAGCCAAAAGAAAAGCCGATCCCTCTCGCGATCCAAATCGGTTCATTTCCGCCGGACTACAATCCCGAAATCCCGGTATCCCACCACCTCCACCGAATCCCCCCGCGTCGCCGATCCATGATCGATTCGCGCCTCATAACGCCGCCCATCGATCTCCACCTCCCCCGACGGAAGCAAATCCGAAATCACAACTCCCATCGCCCCGATCTCCGCCCGCGTGGAAGCCGGAAATCCGACTCCCGCCGCGCCCTGCGCCGTTCCTCCGATTCCCGCCGTCAAAATCATTTTGTCCCAAAGAAACGAGCGCGGCATGAATCTCGCGAAAGCGACCATACCCGCGAAAGCCAACGCCAATCCCACCGATAGATTGACCAGCGGCCGCGCCAGAACCGCCCACGAAATCTCAATCCCTTCTCCCGGCCAAACGTCGGCCATTCCCCAAATCAACGACCCCAACATCAGGACGATCCCGATCAGCGCCGGAAAGATCAGCCCCGGAAAAAACAGGAGTTCCAACGCCACCAAGACCAAGCCAAGCAGGAAAACCAACAGCGGCTCCATCCCCGAAAGCCCCGCCAAATGATGCCCGAAAAACACCAGCGCCACCAAAACGATCCCGGCGACCCCGATAACCCCGAATCCCGGCGTCTTCACCTCGATGAAAATACAAAGCAAACCGACGCCCAAAAAAAGCGGACTCATCGCCGTCAGCCACCGCGCCAATCCCTCCGACCAAGTCGGCACAAACTCCGCCACCGCGTAATTCCCCTCGCCAAGCTTCGCCGACAACAAATCCTCAACCGATTCGAAAATCCCCGCTCCCAGCAACGGTCGCGGCGGTTCCCCGTATTCCCGCATCGCCTCGGCCGCCGTCAGCGTCAACAACTCCCCTTCCCCCTTGATCGTCTCTCCCCCGATCTCCAAAACGTAATCCGCGTCAACCATCGCCGTAATCACCTCCGACCGAAACGGCGTCTCACTGGTAAAAGCCCGCAACCGCGCCCGCAGATAACTCATGATTTTGAGCTTCATCGTTTCCGGAATCTCCTGCCCCGTTCCGGCAACCGGCGCCGCCGCTCCGATAATTCCCTTCGGCGAAAAATAAATTTCCCTGGTCGCCGCCGAAATAAAAGCGCCCGCCGAGATCGCGTCGGAATTAACAAACGTCATCGTCTCGCCCTCGAAGCGGTCGAGCATTTCCATGATTTCGAGCGTTACATCCAGCCGTCCTCCCGGCGTATCCATTTCGAGCACCAAAACGTTCGCCCCCAACGTGATCGCCTCCTTCATCCCGCGACGAACCGTAAACAGCAACGCCTGATCGATTTGCCCCTGAACCGGAATCACATACACCGAAACCGGCTTGTCGACGCCATCACCGCCATCGCCGCTCTCGCTCGGCGCCACCGGAGCCGGCTCCTGCGCGAGCGAGAGGGAAACGAACAAAAGCGACAAAAATAAAACGCGAAAGACCATCGGAAATGAGCAGTTAAACAAGCGCGAACCCGCGCCAGCGATTCCTGCAATATGGTTTCGCGCCCGGCGGGAAGCAAGCCGTATACTTCCCGAACCGGCTGCGATCTATCTCCGCAGCGTCCCGCAGAAACGAGTCATCCGCTCCAATCCTTTTTCGATAATCTCGTCCGAAGTCGCGTAGCTCAACCGCACGTAATCGTCCGCTCCGAAAGCCACGCCCGGCACCACCGCCACTTTTTCCTTTTCCAGCAGTTGCGAGGAAAACTCCGTCGACGAAAGCCCGAACGATTTGATATTCGGGAAAAGGTAAAACGCTCCTTGGGCACGCAAACTCCGGATTCCGTCGATCGCGTTGAGGCCGTCGTTCAACAAAATCCGCCGCCGGTCGAAAACCTTCAACATCCCCGCGATCGCCGAAGCCGATTTCTCCGATTCCCGCACCGCCGCCAAAGCCCCGTATTGCGCGAAAGTCGTCGCGTTCGACGAAGTCTGACTCTGCAAATCCGCGATCGCCCGCGCGATCGCCGGAGGCGCGACCAACGTTCCCAGCCGCCAGCCGGTCATCGCGAAGCTTTTGCTGAAACCGCCCGTCGTGATCGTGATCGCCGCCGCTTCCACGCTGAACGAAGCCGGACTATGATGCTCCGCCCCATCGTAAAGCAGATGCTCGTAAATCTCATCCGACATTAGGAGAACATTCTTCTCCAGCGCGATCGACACGATCTCCTCCAACTCCTTCCGCGTATAAACCGCGCCGGTCGGATTCGACGGACTGTTGAGGATGAAAAGCTTCGTCTTCGGCGTGATTGCCTCGCGAAACTGCTGCGGCGTCACCTTGAAACCGTTATCGTCGCCCGCGAAAATAATCTTCGGCGTCGCCCCCGCCAGTTTCACCATTTCCGGATAACTCACCCAAAACGGCGCCGGCACGATCACTTCGTCTCCCGGACCACAAACCGCCAAAATCGCCAAATAACAGGAAAACTTCCCGCCCGGACTCACCACCACCTGACTCGGATCGACCCGATCAAATTTATTCTCCCGAACAAACTTCTCCGCCAGCGCCGCCCGCAATTCCGGAATCCCCGCCGCCGGCGCGTATTTCGTTTTCCCATCGCGCAAAGCCTGGATCGCGGCCTCCTTGATGAAATCCGGCGTATCGAAATCCGGTTCGCCGGCTCCGAAACCGCAAACATCCTCGCCCGCGGCTTTCAAAGCCTTCGCTTTGGCGTCGACCGCCAGCGTGGGAGAAGGAGCGATATTTTGCGCCCAAACAGAGAGAGATTGTAAACTGGAAGGAGTGGTCATCGCACTGGAAAATCAGCCCCCGCAAAACCGCGAAACGACTGAAAAAGAATCCCGACAGCCCAAAGCGGAAACCCTCCCGCTGGCAAGAAAATAAAAGCAGCCTCCGCCACCAAAGCCCAAGGCAAAATTGAGCCCGTCAGCCTCGTTCAAAGCAAACGCGCCAATCTCAAAGCGAAACCGTCGCCGCCCCTTCTCCCACGACAAACCGGAAACCGATCGTCCGATTCCGTTCGCCGCGATTGATCAGCTGAAAAAGCCGCTCGCGCGAAACCTCCTCGTCATAACTCAAACCCGCCGTCCAAGCCTTTCCGCCGTCGCCTTCCTCCCGCGTCCATTGCCGTAAATTCCCGGCCAAATGCAAAAACCCGTGCGCGTTCGGCGTCCCGGAAACCACCGGCTTGCTCTCGCCGCCGCTATTGCCCCGATGCCAGCTCGCTTCCGCCAAAACTTCCGGATTCCATTCGCCCAACGCCGCCTCGAACTGCTCGCGATCCGGCAACTGAACCGGCCGCGCCAAAATCCAAGAAGCCCGTCGGCAAAACTCCCGGGCATGCGACAACGTCACCGAATCCACCGGCAAATCCAGCCCCAAATGCTGACTCGGATTTCCGCTCATGATCCGGGCGTAAAGCCGCTGCGAAACCGGAACCGCGCTCATTTTCCAATTCGCCTGCCCCGGAATCGGCCGCAGATTCTCCTGCAACATCGCCTGTAAATCTCCCAAATCCCCCGCCCGCAAAGCCAAAAACTCCACCTCGAGCCGCACATCGTGATTCAATCGTTCGCTCCGCGGAAATTCCTCGAAAAGCCGCCCGACCAGCTTCGTTCCATTCGCCAAAGCCGTTTTCGCCGCCTCGAAATCTCCGCTCGCCAACGCCCGCCGCGCCGCCGCCAAAGCCGCGTCGAGTTCCTCCGCCTGGGGAACGCTCAACGCCGTCTGCCGCGCCGCTTCCAATTCGCGCACCCGCTCCGTCGATACGAACTGGCTTTGCGGATGATCGCGATTGATCTGGTTTTGCAGAGTCAACGCCTGCTGATAAAGCTCGCCAGCCGCGGCCCATTCTCCCGCTTTCCCCCATTCCGCAGCCCGCGCCTGCAAATTCTGAATTTCCGACATCGTCTCGCCCACTTTCAATGAAGCGATCTTGGTCGCGAGTTGTTGGGGACGGCCGCTGTCGTAATACGAGCTTCTCCGATGCTCCTCATTAATCCGCACCTGAAAGTCGCGCGCCTCCGTCAGCAAATCCCGCGCCGCCAGCCAGTTCTGCTCGGCGATCGCCTTCTCCGCCATTTTCTCCAATTCAATACTCCGCTCGTGCATCGGCAACGCTTCCATCGACGAAAGCCGCTGCTGCAAAAGAGTTTCCCGCGGATTGTTGCCAAACTCCGTGCGGCCAAACCGCTGGTTGATATCGCGCTGCAGTTTCAACGCCAGCTGCACTTGCGCAACCGCCTCCGCCGTTCTTCCGGCTTCCGCCAGTCGATCGGCTTCCTCTTCGGCTTCCTGACTGTCGACAGCCAGTTCCTTCGCCTGAAAATGAGCCAATCGCGTTTCCAGCTCTTCCTGACGCCGGCGGTCCTGCGGCGTCGGTCGCGCGGCCAGATTGTAATCCCGCTGCGCCGCGATCGCCTGCCGCAAAATTTCCAGATCCTCCGAATTCGGTTCCCGCGCCGCCGCGATCGCCTCGAATTCCCGCGCCAATCGCTTGCTCTCCTCCACCAGGCGCGAATCCGCCACCGCCGCCGTCGCGCGACTTCCGGAATCCACCGGTTTCGGCCCCCAAGTCGCCCCGAGGTAAAAAATCCAGACGATCACTCCGACGCCCGCGAGCATCAAAGCGCGTTTCCCGAGCTTTATCAGCTTCTTTCTTCTCCGAATTCTTCTACCGCTTCCCATGGAAATATTTCGTTTTGCGAGGGTTTAACCTTGAGACACCGGCAAACATTCGCAGCAATGCCAGAGGTCGAGATCGATTGGGGAAAACTTCCGCATCCCCTTTCCAAACCGTATCGAAGCCGCATAAGCAATTGAATTTTTCATCGTGTTCGGACAAATCACCATTCTAGCGCCCGGTCTCCTTGGAACTTCCGTGGCCTTGGCGGCAAAAGAACGGAATCTCGCCCAGAATGTCGTCGTCTGGGCCCGCCGTCCGGAAGCGCGGCTCGAATTGAAGGAACAACCGTGGTGCGACGCGGTTTTCTCCACTCCCGAAGAAGCCAGCGAAAACGCCGATCTCGTCGTCATTTGCGCGCCGGTCGAAAAAATCGTGCCGCTCGCCCGCCAAATCCGCGACCGCGTGAAACCGCAAACGGTCGTCACGGATGTCGGCAGCGTAAAAAGCGAAATCTCTCGGTTTGGTCACGATCTCATGCCGACAGGCCCGTTTTTTATTGGTTCCCACCCGATGGCGGGTTCCGAAAAAACCGGCATGGCCCACGCCCGCGCCGATCTCTTCGAAGGCCGTCCCTGCTTCGTCACTCCGCTTCCGAAAAGCGACGTTTCGGCCACCGAAAAAACCGTCGCCTTCTGGACCGCTCTCGGCGCTCGGGTCACCACCGCGAATCCTGAGGAACACGACGAAATCGTCGCCCACATCAGCCATTTGCCCCACATTCTCGCCTCCGCTCTTTGCAGCTTTCTGGCCCTGAAAGATCCGCAATGGCGAAACCTTTCCGGCAACGGCCTGCGCGACACCACCCGAATCGCCAGCGGCAGCCCCGATCTCTGGCGCGAAATCCTGCAACAAAACCGCGACGAAGTTCTCCGCGCTTTGCGGCAATTCCAAAACGAGCTCGAATCCTTCCAAGCCGCCCTCGCCAACGGCAATTTCTTCGAAGTCGAAAACGTCCTCGCCCGCGGAAAAGAGTATCGCGACCGGATGCCCGGCGCTGCCTCGTGATTCTCGAGCCTGCATTTCGTCAGGCAAAACCTCCAAAACCGCCCTAATTCAGGCATTCGTCGCCGCCTTTGTTGACAACGTATTCTTCGCGCTTGTTGAATGGCGGGCAAAATATTTTCGTTTCGCGCCGCCGGCGTGACACGCGCCGCCAACGGCCAAATCTATGTTGTCAGACGCTTATATCATCATTCCTACTCTCCTGATTGCCGTCGTGTTGGCGGCTGTGTGGCTTGACCGCTGGAGTGTTCCGGTGATCCTGGTTGCTCTCGGAGCGGGAATCTTGTTCGGCAGCGACGCGCTGAATTTGTGGGCTTTCGACGACGTTCTCCTGACAAACCAAGCCGCCAATCTCGCCCTCGTTTTCATTCTGTTTCACGGCGGTTTCGTCACCAAAAGAGCCGACTTCAAAGCTGTCGCCCTTCCGGCCGGAGGTCTCGCCACCTGGGGCGTCATGCTGACTGCCGCGATCACGTTTTTCTGTCTCCGCTGGGGCTTCGGCTGGTCACTCGAAAAGGCGCTCCTCCTCTCCGTCATCATCTCCTCGACCGACGCCGCCGCCACGTTCTCTATTCTCCGCCGCCAATCCCTCCCCAAACGCCTTTCCTCGACCGTCGAAATCGAAAGCGCCGCGAATGACCCTATGGCCATTCTGTTGACCACGGTCGCCGTCGCCGCGTTCGCGTCCGGCCAAGCTTTCGACGCCACCGTCGTCCTCTCGTTTCTGTGGCAATTCGGCAGCGGACCGGTGATCGGCTACATTTTGGCCCGCCTCGCCATCATGCTCTTCAACCGCCTCACCCCACAAGATCGCGGTTACTATTACGTGCTATTTATCGGCGCGGTTCTTCTCACCTACGGACTCGCGGAACTGGCCAATGCCAGCGGCATGCTCGCGGTTTTCACGGCCGGATACGTCATGGGCAACCGGCCGTTCGTCCATAAACAAGGCGTCCTCAACTTCTCCGAAGCGATCTCCACCATCGCCAACATCGGGATGTTCGTGATGCTCGGCCTCCTCATTTTCCCGAGCCAGTTCTCCCATTTCTGGGTCGATGGAGCCATTCTCTTCGTCATCCTCACCTTCATCGCCCGTCCCATCGCCGTCTTTTTCGGAACCACGGGAATGCGCCTGGGGCTGAAAAACCGCGTCTTCACCTCCTGGGCCGGATTGCGCGGAGCCGTTCCGATCGTCCTCGCCACTTATCCAATGGCGGCCGGACTCGAAATCGGCGGCGAAATCTTCAACCTCGTTTTCTTCGCGGTTATCCTGTCCATCCTCTTCCAAGGATCGACTCTTGGATTGCTGGCAAAATGGATGCGGCTTTCCGAACCCGCCCGTCCGCAACCGCTCTTTAAACTCGATCTCCTCACCATGGCCCACAGCGACTATGATCTCGTGGTCGTCGATCTTCCCGATCCCAAGGGCGCCGAAGGCCCGCGCATCCGCGATTTGCGGCTGCCGGAAGGTGCCGTGATCACGCTGATCACACGCGGCAGCCAAGTCGTCGTTCCCACCGGAAAAGCCCGCCTCCTCGGCTGGGACCAAGTCACCGTCCTCGCCCACGCTCCCGACGAGAACGCCGTCCGAACCGCCCTCCTCGAAGCGTTTCAACAACCGGCGGAAACGCCCGCCGACCCGAACAATCCTCCCGCCGGAAACTCGCCGCCCGAAGATTCCGGAAACGCCGCCTAGTTTCGCCAGTCAAAAACGGTTGCCCTTCCGCCGCTTCCGCCTTTTGCTGCCGAAATGCTGGCTACTGTTCTTTCCGCCGCCCTTCAGGGCATCGACGCGGTCCCCGTGCAAGTCGAAGTCAATTCCGGTGAATCCGGCGAACCGAAACTGATCCTCGTCGGCCTCCCCGACACCGCCGTCAAAGAATCAGACGACCGCGTCTTCTCCGCGATCAGCAACAGCGGTTTCCGCATGCCCCGCACCCGCACCACCATCAACCTCGCCCCCGGCACCCTCAAAAAAGAAGGCCCGATGTACGACCTCCCGATCGGCCTCGGCATCCTCGCCGCCACCGATCAACTCAATCCCGACCGCCTCGGCGATTACCTCATCGCCGGTGAACTCAGCCTCTCCGGCGCCACCCGTCCGGTTAAAGGCGCGCTCGCCATGGCCATTCTCGCCCGCGATCTCGGAAAACGCGGAATCCTCCTCCCCGCTACCGCCGCCGAAGAAGCCTCGCTCGTCGACGGCATCGACATTTTCCCCGTCGAATCGCTCGACGAAGCCTACCGTTTTCTCAGCGGCGAAAAAGAAATCGCCCCGCTCTCCTCCTCCGCCTCCACCGGTTCCCGCCGTCGCCCCAAACCGGTCAACGGCCACAGCGACGCGTTCGATTTCAGCGAAATCAAAGGCCAACACGCCGTCCGCCGCGCCGTCGAAATCGCCGTCGCCGGAGGTCACAACATCTTGATGATCGGCCCGCCCGGCTCCGGAAAATCGATGATCGCCAAACGAATCCCCACGATCATCCCGGAACCCGCGCTCGACGAATACCTCGAAATTCTCCGCATTCAATCCGCCGCCGGCCGCACCATTTCCGGCGAATTGCACTGGTTCGAACGTCCGTATCGCTCTCCCCATCACACCATCAGCGACGTCGGGCTTCTCGGCGGCGGCTCGATTCCCGGTCCCGGCGAAGTTTCCCTCGCCCACAACGGCGTCCTATTTCTCGATGAATTGCCCGAGTTCAAACGCTCCGCCCTCGAAGTCCTCCGCCAGCCGCTCGAAGACGGCTCCGTCACCATCTCCCGCAGCGCCGGAAAAGTCACGCTCCCCTGCGTCTTCATGCTCGTCGCCGCCATGAACCCCTGCCCCTGCGGCTACCTCGGCGATCCCAAACACGAATGCCGCTGCGGCTCCACCCAAATCCAACGCTACCGCTCCAAAATCAGCGGGCCGCTTCTCGACCGCATCGATATCCACATCGAAGCCCCCGCCCTTTCCATCGACGAACTCCGCAACGCGAAAATGGGCGAATCCTCCGCGACGATCCGGGAACGTATCCAGAAAGCCCGCGCTATCCAGCAAACCCGCCTCCAAGGCAGCCGCGTCTCCTGCAACGCCCGTCTCTCCCACAGCCAAATCCGCCAGCATTGCGCCATCGACCGCTCCCTCGGAGATCTCCTCCAACAAGCCATGGAACAACTCTCCCTCTCCGCCCGCGCCTACGACCGGATTCTCAAAGTCGCCCGCACCATCGCCGATCTCGCCGGCAGCGAATCCATCCAATCCGCCCACCTCCTCGAAGCGATCCAATACCGCAGCCTCGACCGCAACACCTTCTATTGACCTCCGCCCAACCGACCGGTAAACAACCCAACTTTCCCGATTCTCCGACAACTTTCACGTTCGAAACATGCCAATCCACTCCCGCGTTTCCCGCCTTTTCCTCCTCGCCCTTCCCATGCTCCTCCTCGGCTGCGGCCCCCGCGAAACCGCCGTCGAACGCGGAATCCGTGAGCAAATCCTGATCATAAACCTCGGCGCGGAACCCGAAGGACTCGATCCGCACCTGATCACCAGCGTCGCCGCGTTCGATGTCCTCCGCGGATTGCTGGAAGGACTCGTCTCGCAAAACCCGAAAGACCTCTCGCCCGTCCCCGGAGTCGCGGAACGCTGGGAAATCTCCGAAGACGGACGCGAATACACCTTTTTCCTCCGCTCCGACGCCCGCTGGTCCAACGGCGATCCCGTCACCGCCGAAGATTTCGTCTTCTCCTTCCGCCGCATCCTCTCGCCCGCTCTCGGCGCGCGCTACGCCGACATGCTCTTCGTCGCGGAAAACGCCCGCGAATTTCACGAAGGCAAAGTCGATTTCTCCGAAGTCGGATTCAAGGCCGTCGACGAACGCACCCTCCGCATCCGCCTCGCCCAACCGACCCCCTATTTCCTCTCCCTCCTCGCCCACTCCTCCTGGTGGCCGGTCCACCCCAAAACCATCCTCGCGCACGGCGAAATCGACGAACGAGCCACCCGTTGGACCCGCCCCGAAAACTACGTCGGCAACGGCCCGTTCCAACTCGCCGAATGGCGCAGCGGACGCCCCATCGTCACCGTCCAAAATCCGCATTACTGGGACATCGAAAACGTCCGCCTCAACGAAATCCATTTCCACGGCATGGAAACTCTCGATACCGAGGAACGCGCCTTCCGCTCCGGCCAAATCCACGTCACCAACAGCATTCCCCCCGCCCTCATCGACGTTTACAAATCCGAAAATCCGGAAGCCCTCCGCTCCGAACCCTACCTCGGCACTTACTTCTACCGCCTCAATCTGGAAAACGAAGCCCTCAAAGATGTCCGCGTCCGCAAGGCACTCTCGCTCGCCCTCGACCGCGAAGCCCTCATCGCCACCGTCATGCACGACCACGTCGACCCCGCCTGGTTTTTCACCCCGCCCGGCACAGCCGGCTACACCAGCGAAAGCCGCCTCGAATTCGATCCCGAAAAAGCGCGCCAACTCCTCGCCGAGGCCGGTTATCCCAACGGCGAAGGTTTCCCTCCGCTCGATCTTCTCTTCAACACCCAAGACGTCCACCGCCGGATCGCCGAAGCGATCCAGCAAATGTGGCGTCGCCACCTTAACATCCAGGTCGGCCTCTACAATCAGGAATGGCAGGTCTACCTTTCCACGGTAAATAACATGAATTACCAGATCGCCCGCGCTTCCTGGATCGCCGATTTCCTCGACCCGATCACCTTCCTCGATCTCTGGGTCACCGACGGCCGCCGAAACAGCACCGGCTGGTCCAACGCCGAATACGACGCCCTCATCCAGCGATCCGCCGAAACCGCCGATCCCGCCGCGCGCAACCAAATCTTCCAACAAGCGGAAGCGATCCTCCTCGACGAAATGCCGGTCATCCCGATCTACCATTTCCGCAGCAACTACCTCCTTCACCCCGCCCTCCGCGGCTGGCACGGAAACCTCCTCGATCAACACCCCTACCAATCCCTCTACTTCGAACAACCCGCCACCGAATAACCGCGAAAACACCCGAACGGCACCTACCCGAGCTCACCCGTTGGCCAAAAAGCAAAGCCGCCTCAGCATCGTTCTGGAGACCGCCGAACGGCACCTACCCAAGCTCACTGCGTTCCTGGAAGACCGCCCCGTCTTCCAGCCGAAACGCCGTCAACTCCCTCCCCCAAACGCACCCCGAATCCAGCCCCACCGCGTTCGCCTCCACCCGCAATCCCAGCGCCGCCCAATGCCCGAAAAAAATCCGCGGCATCTCCGCCGCCCGCGGCACCGCAAACCACGGCCGCAATCCCGCCGGCGCCTCCTCCGGCGGTTTCTTAAAATCCATCTCCAGCTCCCCCGCCTCCGTCAGCATCCGCATCCGCGTCATCGCGTTCACCGCCACCCGCCACCGGTCCGCTCCCCGCAAATCCGCGCTCCATCGCGCCGGAAGATCCCCATACATTTTCGCAAAAAACTCCCGCCGCCCCTCCCGCACCCGCGCCTCCACTTCCCCCGCCAATTCCCGCGCCAACCCCAGATCCCACTCCGGCAACAACCCCGCGTGAACCAGCACGAAACCCTCCTCCGCGATCAACATCGGACGCCCCCGCAGCCACTCCAGCAACTCCTCCCGGTCCGCCGCCTCCAAAACATCGCCAAACGTATCGCCCTTCCTCGCCGGACGCGCCCCCGCCGCCACCGCCAGCAAATGCAAATCGTGATTCCCCAAAACCGTCCCCGCCGCGTTCTCCCTCGCCCACCGCAAAACCTCCGCCGACTCCGGCCCCCCGTTCACCAAATCCCCCGTCAAAAAAACCCGATCGCCCCTCGTCCAATTCAGCCGCGCCAACAACCGCTCCAGCGTCCGGAAACACCCATGCACATCCCCAATAAAATACGTCGCCATCCCCGCCCAACGTAACAACGCCTCCACAACCGTCGAACCCAAACCCGCAATGTAGCGATGAAGCCCAAGCTTCATCGACCCCGCCCTTCGCGCCCAACAATTCCAACCTACCGCGCCACCCCCGCGTAAATCTCCGCCAACCCCATCGAAAACTTCAAACCCGGCAATTCCAGCGCCCCCTCGCCCCGCACGATCTCCGCCCGCCAATCCGCCGAACGCCGATAAATCTCCACCCGATTCTCATGCTGCGAAATCAGCACATACGCCTCCAAACTCACCAGCTGTCGGTAAGCGAAAAACTTCTCCCGCCGGTCGATCCGCTCCGTCCCCGGCGAAAGCACCTCCACGATCACGCTCGGCTTCGTAATAAAAAAACGCTCCCGGTCCGTCGGATCGCACGCCACCACGATATCCGGATAATAAAAAACATCATCCCCCGCCGCCTCGATCCGCACCTTCATATCCGCCATGAAAACCTCGCAAGCCCCGCCCCGAAGTTGACCGTGAAGCGCCGCAAACACATTCCCCGAAATCCGGTTGTGCTCCCGGCTCCCGCCCGACATCGCGAAAATCCGCCCGCCCACGTACTCATGACGATTCTCCCCGCCCTCCTCCATCCCGAGATAATCCTCAATCGACACTTCCGGAACGACTTCCTTGAGATCATGCATCATGCGAAACGCCCTCGTAAATCTCCGCCAAAGCCATCGAAAACCCCAACCCCGGCAGCTCCAGCGCCCCCTCGCTACCCTGCACAATCTCCGCCCGCCAATCCGCCGAACGCCGATAAATCTCCACCCGATTCTCATGCTGCGAAATCAGCACATACGCCTCCAAACTCACCAGCTGTCGGTAAGCGAAAAACTTCTCCCGCCGGTCGATCCGCTCCGTCCCCGGCGAAAGCACCTCCACGATCACGCTCGGCTTCGTAATAAAAAAACGCTCCCGGTCCGTCGGATCGCACGCCACCACGATATCCGGATAATAAAAAACATCATCCCCCGCCGCCTCGATCCGCACCTTCATATCCGCCATGAAAACCTCGCAAGCCCCGCCCCGAAGTTGACCGTGAAGCGCCGCAAACACATTCCCCGAAATCCGGTTGTGCTCCCGGCTCCCGCCCGACATCGCGAAAATCCGCCCGCCCACGTACTCATGACGATTCTCCCCGCCCTCCTCCATCCCGAGATAATCCTCAATCGACACTTCCGGAACGACTTCTTGGAGATTATGCATAACAGGAAAAACTATCCGACAGCCGCGCAAAGAGATCAACCGCGAAACGAACCCGCCAACTTCCCCGCTTACCGCCCTCCGGATTGACATATCCCGGCCGAAGGTTTGGGCTTGTTCACCCCTTAAAATCTTCATCATGCCGAACCAAAATCTTCTCAACCGTCTCGCCGTTTGCAGCTGGTCCCTCCGCCCGGAAAACCCGGCCGACCTCATCGCCAAAGTCCAGGCCACCGGACTCTCCCGCATCCAGCTCGCCCTCAATCCCCTCCGCCTCCACCCCGAAATCTGGAGCACCATCGCCGCCGACGCCGCCTCCGCCGGCATCAAAATCGTCTCGGGAATGCTCGAAACCAAAGGCGAGGACTACTCCACCCTCGAATCCATCCGCCGCACCGGCGGCTTCGTTCCCGACGAAACCTGGGAAGAGAACCGCGCCAACGCCCCCCTCATCGCTCAAATCGCCGCCGATCTGAAACTCCCGCTCGTCACCTTCCACGCCGGCTTCCTCCCCGAATCCGAAACCGACCCGAAATTCCCCGTCCTCATCGACCGGATCCGCGAAGTCGCCGACGCCTTCGCCGCCCACGGAATCAACATCGGCTTCGAAACCGGACAGGAAACCGCCGAAACCCTCCGCCTTTTCCTCCAAAAACTCGACCGCCCCAACGTCGGCGTAAACTTCGACCCCGCCAACCTCCTCGCCTACAACATGGGCGACCCGATTCCCGCCCTCAAAATCCTCTTCCCGCACCTAAAACAAGTTCACATCAAAGACGGTGTCCGCCCCGCTCCCGGAAAGGACAAAGGCGGCGAAGTCCTGGCCGGCACCGGCGAAGTCGACTGGAAAACCTTCCTCGCCACCCTCGCCGAAGGCGGCTACACCGGCGCCCTCGTCATCGAACGCGAAAAAGGCGACAACCGCGTCGCCGAC
>CAZJCL010000008.1:15013-26895 GCA_964544025.1 uncultured Opitutales bacterium
CGCGCAAATTATGAACGGCCAACCAGCTTCCATTCCGCAACACGTCGCCATCATCATGGATGGCAACGGCCGCTGGGCGCGCGAACGCGGTCTCCCCCGCATCGAAGGCCACCGCAAAGGCGCCGATTCCGTCAAAGAAGTCGTCCGCGTTTCCGGCGATCTCGGCATCCGCTACGTCACGCTCTACGCGTTTTCCGTCGAAAACTGGCGTCGCCCCCAGGACGAAATCGACGGCCTCATGGAGATGCTCGAACGCTTCCTCCGCGACCAAACCAAAGAGCTCGTTAAACGAAAAGTCCATTTCAGCACCATCGGGCGCACCGACGAACTCCCCGCAACCGTTCGCGCCGAAATCGAAAAGACCCGCGCCGCCACCCGCGAATTCCGCGAGTGGCACCTCATCCTCGCCCTCAACTACGGCTCCCGCACCGAAATCGTCGACGCCGTCCGCGCCTATTCCCAAGCCGTCGCCGAAGGACGCGAAACCGCCGCCGATTGCAACTGGGAAACCCTCAACCGCTACCTCTACACCGCCGAAATCCCCGACCCCGACCTCATCATCCGCACCTCCGGCGAAACCCGTCTCAGCAACTTCCTTCTCCTCCAAAGCGCCTACTCCGAAATCTTTTTCTCCCCGGTCCTCTGGCCGGATTTCCGCGAGCGCGAATACCGCCGCGCCATCGAACATTTTACGACACGCGAGCGGCGGTTCGGCCGGACAGGCGAACAACTCAAACAAGCCACGCCGCCCGCCTCCCTCGCCTTTCCGTGAAGAAACGCACTCTCAGCACCATCGTCCTCTTCCTCACCATCGGGACGCTCCTCTACGTTTTCGGCGCTCCGGCCGGCGCACTCCTCATCGCCTTTCTCGCCGCCACCAGCCAAATCGAAATCTACGGAATGCTCGCCAAAAGCGGCTACCCGCCCCTCCCGAAAACCGGCATCGCCCTCGGTATCGCCTTCCTCGCCCTCGCCTATTTCGCTCCCGGATTCGAAACGCTCGCCCTCGCGATCGCCCTCGTCGTCATCGCCGCCGCCAGCCTTTTCTCCAAAACGCCCGACCGCGTCGCCACCGTCATCTCCACCGCCGCCGGTTTCCTCCTGATCCCGTTTCTCCTCCACTTCTTCGTCCGAATTCTCCACCTCGCCGAAAACCCCACCAGCGGCCTCATCCTCGCTTTCTGGGTCGTCGTCCTCGTCAAATTCGCCGACATCGGCGCCTACCTCACCGGCTCCATGATCGGCAAAAACAAACTCGCCCCCTCCCTCAGCCCCGGAAAAACCTGGGAAGGCGCGATCGGCGGAATCCTCATTTCCTCTTCCATCAGCGCCGCCTACGCCTGGTTCATGTCCCGCGGCGGACATTTTCCCGCTTCCCTCACTCCGCTCGCCGCCTTCGGAATCGCCATTCCCATCGCCGCCGTTTCCATCGTTTCCGATCTCCTCGAATCCGCCTTCAAACGCCGCGCCGACGTCAAGGATTCCGGCAAAACCATTCCCGGCATCGGCGGCTCCTTCGATCTCACCGACAGCCTCGTCCTCAGCGCGCCCGTCGCCTACGGTTTCCTCCTTCTCTTCTTCCAGGCCTGATTCGCCCGGATTTCGCATGTCGGAAAAAAAGAAAATCGTCCTCCTCGGCGCCACCGGTTCCATCGGCGAAAACGCGCTCCAGGTCATCGAGAAAAATCCCGCCGAACTCGAACTCGCCGGAATCGCCTGCCGCGCCAACTTCGAAAAACTCGCCCAAATCGCCCGCAAATTCCGCGTCCCCCACGCCGCCATTTTCGACGAAGATGCCGCCGCCCGCGCCCGCGAATCCGGCCTTTTCCCCGCCGAAACCGAAATCCACTCCGGACTTTCCGGACTCTGCGATCTCGCCCGCCTCCCGGAAGCCGAAATCGTCCTCTCCGCCATCGTCGGCACCTCCGGCCTTCATCCCACCCTC
Source organism: uncultured Opitutales bacterium (assembly GCA_964544025.1). Taxonomy (GTDB): domain Bacteria; phylum Verrucomicrobiota; class Verrucomicrobiia; order Opitutales; family T3Sed10-336; genus CAZJCL01. The sequence continues at coordinate 16,959 of CAZJCL010000008.1, forward strand.
GCCGCCATCGAATCCGGCAAAGACATCGCCCTCGCCAGCAAAGAGATCCTCGTTCTCGCCGGCAAATTCGTCACCCGCGCCGCCCGCCAGCACAACGCCAAAATCCTCCCGGTCGACAGCGAGCACAACGCCATTTTCCAATGCCTCCAAGGCGAGAGCCATTCGCGCATCCGCCGCCTCATCCTCACCGCGTCCGGCGGCGCGTTCCGCGATTGGCCCGCCGAACGCCTTTCCGAAGTCACTCCCGCCGAAGCCCTCCGCCACCCGAACTGGAACATGGGTGCCAAGATCACCGTCGATTGCGCCACCATGGCCAACAAGGGCCTCGAACTCATGGAAGCGATGTGGCTCTTCGACGTAAAACCGGCCCAACTCGAAACCGTCATCCATCCCCAAAGCATCGTCCATTCCCTCGTCGAATTCGTCGACGGCTCCACCCTCGCCCAACTCAGCCCCCCGTCGATGACCTTCTCCATCCAGCACGCGCTCCTCTACCCGCGCCGGATTCCCGGCGTCCACCGCGGCCTCGATTTTTCCGAGCAACTCCAACTCGAATTCCGCCCCGTCGACACCGCCCGCTACCCATGCCTGCAACTGGCCCGGGAAGCCATGGAAACCGGCGGAACCGCCCCCGCAATCTTCAACGCCGCCAACGAAATAGCTGTCGAAGCCTTTCTCGCCAATCGCCTGCCGTTTCTTGAAATTCCCGCCGTCATCCGTAATACATTAGAGCAATTTGACGCCGCCGAACCCGCCAGCCTGGAAGAAGTCCTCCAAGCGGATGCGGAAGCCCGGCGTCAAGCTCGTCTCCTCGTGACCGCTCATGCTTGATCTCATCGTCCGCAATATCTGGCCCGTTTTCCTGATCGTCCTCTTCTTCGGAGGTTCGATTTTCGTCCACGAACTCGGACACTTTCTCGCCGCCCGCCGCCGCGGCCTCGTCGTCGAACGTTTCTCCATCGGCTTCGGCCCGAGAATCTTCGGCTGGAAACGAAACGGCGTCGACTACCGCCTTTCCCTCCTCCCGCTCGGCGGCTACGTCGCCCTCCCGCAACTCGCCGACATGGCCGCCATCGAAGGCGAAGCCTCTTCCGACACCAAAAAACTCCCGCCGCTGAGCTGGAGCGACAAAATGATCGTCTCCGTCATGGGCGCGGTCTTCAACGTCCTCTTCGCCTGCGTCCTCGCGATTCTGCTCTGGCTCGTCGGCATGCCCAGCTCCGAAACCGCCCAAACCACCCGCGTCGGTTTCGTCCTCCCCGAATTCGCTTTTCAAGACGGCGAAACCGTCCCCAGCCCCGCCGCCCAAGCCGGAATTCTCCCCGGCGACACCATCCTCGAAATCGACGGCAGCCCCGTCGACGAATGGGTCGACATCCCCCAACGCCTCGCCACCGGCTCCCGCCGCGATTCCGAAGGAAACCGCATGGCCACCTTCACCATCGACCGCAACGGCGAAATCCTCCAAATCCCCGTCTACCCGGTCCTCAACGGCGACGAACAACTCCGCCAAGTCGGCATCGCCCCTTACCACAAAGTCATCGTCGGCGCTCTCATCCGCAATTCCCCGGCCCACGAAGCCGGCGTCCGCCGCGGCGACATCCTCACCCAAATCGACGGCCGCGAAGTCATGTCCATGGCCCAAGTCTACGCCTACGCCGAGGAAAACGCCGACCGCCCCATTGACTTTACCTTCCAGCGCGAAAACGAAACCTACACCGCCGCGATCCGACCGAGAATGCGCGAAATTCGCACCAACCAATCCGTCGCCGACATCGGCATCGAAGCCTCCGCTCAGGAAATCACCATCCACCCCAATCCCGTCGACCAAATTACGAACGTCGTCAGCATGACCTTCAACACCCTCGGCGCCCTCCTCAACCCCGGCTCCGACATCGGCGCCCGCCATTTGTCCGGCCCGGTCGGCATCGCCCGTTTCCTCCACACCGCCTCCGTCATCGACTGGCGTCTCACCGTCTGGGTCGCCGTTCTCATCAACATCAACCTCGCGATCCTCAACCTCCTCCCGCTCCCCGTTCTCGACGGCGGCCACATGCTCTTCGCCACCATCGCGAAACTCCGCGGAAAACCGATTTCCCCCAACTTCATCGCCGCCCTCCAAAGCGGCTTCGTCCTCCTCCTTTTCGGCTTCATGATCTACGTCACCTTCTTCGACATCAACCGCTGGGTCCGCGACACCCGCAACGGCAGCACCTACATCGAACCCGAACGAGTAGAAGAACAATCCCCATAATCGCCTTCTTCATTCTTCATTCATAATTCATACTTCTTCATTCTCCACCGTGCCTTCCTCCTCCCTCACGCAAACCATCCGCCGCCCCACCCGCGAAGTCTTCGTCGGCCACATCGGAGTCGGAGGGAATAACCCGGTTCGTATCCAGTCGATGACGACGACCGACACCAAAGACGTCGCCGCCACCGTCGCCCAAACCGTCGCCCTCGCCGAAGCCGGATGCGAAATTGTCCGCATCACCGCCCCCAACCCCACCGCCGCCCGCTGCCTCCGCGAAATCCGCGCCGAGCTAAATCGCCGCAAAATCGACGTCCCCCTCGTCGCCGACATCCATTTCCTCCCGGCCGCCGCCATGGAAGCCGTGGAACACGTCGAAAAAATCCGGATCAACCCCGGCAACTACGCCGACCGCAAGAAATTCGCCGTTCGCGAATACACCGATTCCCAATACGACGAGGAACTTGCCCGCCTCCACGACGCCTTTACTCCGCTCGTCAAACGCTGCAAGGAACTCGGCCGCTCCATGCGCATCGGCACCAACCACGGCTCCCTTTCCGACCGGATCATGAACCGCTACGGCGACACCCCGCTCGGCATGGTCGAATCCGCCCTCGAATTTCTCCGCATCGCCGAATCCCACAACTACCGCGACATCATCCTCTCCATGAAAGCCAGCAACCCCAAGGTCATGATCCAGGCCTACCGGTTGCTCGCCTCCCGCATGGCCGAGGAAAACATGCACTACCCCCTCCACCTCGGCGTCACCGAAGCCGGCGACGGCGAAGACGGCCGCATCAAAAGCGCGATCGGCATCGGCAGTCTCCTCACCGACGGTCTCGGCGACACCATCCGCGTCTCCCTCACCGAAGATTCCGTTTACGAAATTCCCGTCGCCCGCGCCCTCGCCGACAAAGTCATGTCCCGCTGGAATTCCGCCACGATTCCCGCCGAAAACCAGCCCCGCGATTTCGCCCCCTCCCCCTACGAATTCTCCCGCCGCCCCGTCTCGCCCATCTCCCTCGGCTCCGACGCCCCCGCCGGCGACACCCATCCGCCCCGCGTCGTCGTCCGCGTTTCCACCGAGGAATGGAAAGACGCCGATTTCCCCGCCCGCTTCGCCCTCGCCGCCCGTTCCTTGAAGGACAATCCCGTCGAAGCCCTCGCTTTCCCCGTCGCCAATCCCGACGAACTCCAGCAAGCGATCTGGAACGCCCTCCCGCTCGCCAAAAACATCCAAGCCCTCGTCCTCGATCTCCCCGCCGATTTCCCAGTTTCCACCCTCCAAAACCTCACCCTTCCCGAAACCGCCTTCACCTGGATTTTCTCCCGCCGTTTCACCCAAAACGAATCCGCCGATCTCGCCCAATTCCTCCAATCGACCCGCTCCGGCAAAGCCATTCCCGCCCTCGAAATCGCCCCCGTCGATCTCCCGGCTCTCCGCGAAGCGCTTCTCTCCCTCAAAACCGAAAACGCCCCCGCCATCTTCACCGCGCATCATTCCGCCCCCGACCGCCACGCCATCGGTGCCTACCGCGAACTCGCCGCGTTCCTCAACCAAAACCAAATCGCCGCCCCGATCTGGATCCGCAACACCGAATCCACCGCCCTCCAAACCGGCCCCGATTTCCTCAGCCGTCTCCTCGAAGCCAGCATCCTCAGCGGCAGCCTCCTCTGCGACGGAATCGGCGACCTCATCAGCGTCGAAACCGAAACCAACCTCACCCGCTCCGCCCGCCTCGCCTACAACGTCCTCCAAGGCGCCGGAGCCCGCATCTCGAAAACCGAATTCGTCGCCTGCCCCAGCTGCGGCCGCACCCTCTTCGACCTCCAAAGCACCACCCAACGCATCCGCGCGAAAACCGGCCACCTCAAAGGCCTAAAAATCGCGGTCATGGGCTGCATCGTCAACGGACCCGGCGAAATGGCCGACGCCGATTTCGGCTACGTCGGCGGCGCGCCCGGAAAGGTAAATCTCTACGTCGGCAAAGAATGCGTCCGCTACCACGTCCCCCAAGCCGAAGCCGACCAACGCCTCATCGACCTAATCAAAGAGCACGGCAAATGGACCGACCCCGAAACCCCCGAACCCGCGATTTCTTTAAATCACGAATAAACACGAGCCTAAGCTTTCCGTGTATTCCGTGGTTCAAAAATCCCCTCCTACCTCCCAGCATTCGTGTCCATTCATGGTTCCCCCACGTCCTCTCCCAAAATCCGAGCCTCAGTTTTTCCGTGTATTCCGTGTATTCCGTGGTTAAAAAAATCCCCTCCTGCCTCCCCGCATTCGTGTCTATTAGTGTCCATTGCTTCGCCACCTCCGTTCCGTCGTGGTTAACCCACGTCGTTCAAGCCAGATTCAAATGCTGGATCACAATTTCCTGAATCGTCGCTAAAAACAAATACGCCGCGTAAGCCTGCTGCTCCGGCTGGCTCATCCCCTCGAACGGCACATCCCCTTTTTCCAAAACCTCGTCCGGCACATCCTTCAGAAAATCCAAACGCAGCTTCAGCCGCATCGCCGCCGCCGCCCGCAAGACCGGATCCGCGTTCTCCTCGTCCACCTCGATCGTCCCCGACTCGAAAAACTCCCGGTCGAACAACCGCATGAACACCTCCCCGTCACTCCCCTGCGCCGCCAACAATTCCTCCCGCCAATCCTCCTGAAATTCCGGATCCGCATCCGGAAACCGCGGCTGAAACGCCAGTTCATCGCGCAATTCCTCCGCCAGCGGTTTCACGAAATCGAGCAGCGGAGCCACGATCGCCTGACTCAGCTTGATCTCAATTTTTTTCATCGCGCTCCAAAACCGTGTTCAGCTGCCAATTCTGCAAAGTGAAAACATACGCCTCCGCCCGCTCCCGCGGCCCCGCCCACAAAACCGACCGCCCCTGCTCATGCACTTCCAGCATATGCTTCCGCGCCTTCCCCTCGTCGTAGCCGAACACCTTCCGGAACACCATCACCACGTACGACATCAAATTCACCGGATCGTTGAGCACGATGACTTTCCACAACCCTTCCGTCTCAACCAACGTATCCGTGTCGGTCTTCGGAGCGGTATGCGTCTGTGCGGAAAAAATCTTCATAAAGGCTCGCTGATCTTAGAAAAAAACCGGCCGCTTAGAAGGAAAAATTAAGGCAGAAAAACCTGTACGCAAGCGCACAAGCCCTTCCGCCAAATCCCGCCACGGCCGGCCAACGCTACAATTCACCCTTTCGCCTGCTCCCCGATAATCGCCCGAACCCGCTCCACCGCCTCGCCCAGCGGAACCTTCTCCACCTCCGCCGACGCGCGCAACTTCACCTCCACGATCCCGTCCTTCAAACCGCGACCGCCCACCGTCACCCGCAACGGAATCCCGATCAAATCCGCGTCCTTGAACTTCACCCCCGGACGCTCCTCCCGATCATCGACCAGCACATCCGCGCCCGCCGCCTCCGCCGCTTCCGCGATCCGCAAACCTTCCGCCCGCACCTGCTCGTTCGCCGGATCCAGCAACAAAACTTCCACCTGAAACGGCGCCACATTCCACGGCCAAACGATTCCGTCGCCGTCGTGACATTGCTCGATCACCGACTGAAACGTCCGGCTCACCCCAATCCCGTAACAACCCATGACAATCGGCCGCACCTGGCTCGCCTCATCCGTAAACGTCGCCCCGATTTTCTCGCTGTATTTCGTGCCCAGCTTGAAAATATGCCCCACCTCGATCGCCCGCCGGATCTCCAGCGGTTTCCCCGAAAGCGGACAAGCCTCACCCGCCCGCACCCGCCGAAAATCGCCAAAACTCGTCACATCCAGATCGCGCAACACATTGACATTCCGCACGTGAAACCCGTCGCGATTCGCTCCGGTCACGCCGTTCCCAATCAACCGGATCGCCCCGTCCGCGTAAATTCCGGCCAGCTTTTCCCGATTCTTAATCGTTCCCTTCACCGCCCCCAAACTCCCCGGAGCCGCGCCCATAACTTCGGTGATTTCCTCCGCCGTCGCCGGACGCAAAAGCGAGAACCCGAGCGCCCCCAGCTTCGCCTCCTCCAACTCGTCCTCCCCGCGCAAAATCACCGCGAACGGCTTCCCATCACCGATATAAACCAGCGTCTTAAACTGCTGACTCGCGGGCACATTGAACGGCTCCTTCGCCAATCCCGCGATCGTCGTCACGCCCGGCGTCGCGAATTCCTCCAACTCCCCCGCCGGAGCCGCGTCCGTCAAATCCTCCGGCACCAGCGCGCTCCGCGCCTTTTCCCGGTTCGCCGCATAACCGCTCTCCCGGCAAAACACGATATCGTCGTCCCCGATTTCCGCGGGCACCATGAATTCATGGGAAAAACTCCCGCCCATCACCCCGGTATCCGCCTCGACAACGACAAAATTCAAGCCGACCCGCGCGAAAAACGCCTCATACGCCGCCCGCATTTTCTGGTAAACTTCCGTCGAACCTTCGTCGGTCGCGTCGAAACTGTAACCATCCTTCATCAGAAACTCCCGCGCCCGCATCAGCCCGAAACGCGGACGGATCTCGTTCCGGAATTTCGTCTGCACCTGATAAAAATTCCGCGGCAAATCCCGGTAACTCGAAACCTCGTTCCCCACCAGCGCCGTCACGATCTCCTCGTGCGTCGGCCCGAGAACCAGCTGAATTTCCTCCGCCTTTTTCCCCTCGGTCGCCGCCCCCGCGCTTCCCGCCGCGTACATCACCTCCCGCGCCGCCTCCCAACGCGGCCCATTCTTCCAATACTCCACCGGATGCAGCGCCGGCATCAGCAACTCCACCGCCCCCGCCCGGTTCAATTCCTCCCGGCAAATCCCCTCGATCTTCCGCAACGCCCGCAACCCCAGCGGCAAATACGAATAAATCCCCGCCCCGATTTTCCGGATCAACCCGGCGCGAATCAGCAATTTGTGCGACGCAATCTCCGCATCGGCCGGACTCTCCTTCAACGTCGGGATAAAGCTCTTGGACCAGAATTCCATAATAAAAAGCCAACCTTCTCCCCCACAACGCCCTCCAACGCAAAGAAAATCTGGAGCGCCACCTCCAAAGGTAAGAGTGAGGGCTTCAGTCCTCCCCCCGGAAATCACCGAAACATCGCCCCGCTCACCGCCAGCCGAACCACATAAACCACCAACCCCAGCGGCCCGAAAACCCAGCACAAAACCAGCTCCGCCGGAATCCGCATATTTCTCCGCGCCGCATCCCGAAAAAGCGTCATCCCGAGAAACAAATCCACCGCCAGATAATGCGCCCAGATCACCAGAAAAATCAGCGGATGATTGATAAAACTCCGCAACGCCCCCACCTCGACCCCCGCCAGCGGCGGAACTCCCGTCACCGTCACCAGCAAATAAAGCGCGTAAACATAAACCAGCCCAAACGCCACCGGCACCAGAAACGGATTCGCCATCCGGTACACCCAGCGATCGCGCGGACGCAAAATCATCGCCAGCCAAAACGGCATCACCAGCGCGTTCATGATCAAAAACGCCCGATTGATCTGCGCCTCCCCAAAAAGCTCCACTAACCATACCGGCATCTTCTTGCAAAAGCCCGATCCGCCGCTTTCAGTCAAACCTGTTCCGTCGCCCTCCTTCCTTTCGCGGCGGATTCACACCGTTTTACCAACTCAATGCCTTCGCAGCGCCCAGTCTCTCCTCCCGATTCCCGCAAACCGTGGCCCATCCGCTGGGTCGTCATCAGCATCGTCGGCTTTATCGCGATTTACACCTACATCGGCATCGCGTTCCGCAAGGAAACCGCCCCCCATCTTCCGTACGAGCAAGCCCAAATCCGCGGCGGACACGAACTTCGCGACGCCGGCTGGATCCCGTTCCCCAACGCCTATTGGCTCCCCGGAGACACCCAGGAAGTCGCCCGGGCCGATCTTCCGCTCGAACCGGTTCCGTTCGAAAAAATCTCCCGCGACGATCCCCGCTTTGCCGCTTGGACGCCCCTCCTTCCGCCCCTCGAACAAGGCGAACAACTCGCCCGCGTCGAATCCCCCGTTTCCGTTCCCGACGACTCCCCTTACCTCGCCCGCCTCTTCTGGGATCCCCCCGAAAGTTTCGTTTCCCCGCAACTCATCGCCTTCCGCCGCGACCGATCCATCCTCATCGTCCCGCGCCCCCCCGAACGCGCCAACCCGGGTCCGGCCGAACAAACCGTTTTCGTCATCCCGCCCGATCTCCTCGAACCCGGCGAATACGAGGTGCTTCTTTCCACCGAAGGCTCCGTAAATCGTTGGACTTTTCTCGCGGAATAAGTTTCGCTCATCGCCTCCCGTTACACTGTGAATCCTTCGGCGACAGCTACCATAAAACCCGCGGACCTCCGGGGCATCCTGAAATACGTCCCGCGTTTCCGCGACCAGGTTTTCGTCATCGCGATCGACGGCAGCATCCTCGCCGACGAAAATCTCCCCAACCTCCTCCTCGACATCGCCGTCCTCCGCAGCCTCCACATCGGCGTCGTCCTGGTCCACGGAATCGGCAAACAGCTTCACGACGCCTCCACCGAGCGAAACATCCCGATCTCCGACGTCCACGGCCTCGGCGTCACCGACGCGCCCACTCTGCAAATCGGTGTCGAAGCCTCCGCCCGCGCCGCCCATTTCATCATGGAAGGCCTCACCCAAAGCGGCCTCAAATGCGCGATCACCAACGCCATCCGCGCCACCCCGGTCGGCATCGTCAAAAGCATCGACCAGCAATTCACCGGCAAAGTCGAGCGCATCGACCACACGCTCATCCGCCACCTCATGGACGCCCAAATCGTCCCGCTCATCTCCCCCATCGCCTTCGACCGCGAAGGCCGCTCCCTTCGGATCAATTCCGACCACCTCGCCACCGAACTCGCCATCGCCCTCAAAGCGACGAAGATCATTTTCCTTTGCCCGTTCCCCGGCCTCGAAATCGCCGGACAAGTGAAGCGTCACATCGCCATCGACGAGTTGGAAGACATTCTCCAAAAAACTCCCGAATCGATCGGCGAGAACGCCCGCAGCAAAGCCTTCCACGCCGTCAAAGCCATCAAAGCCGGCCCGCCCCGCGTCCACCTCGTCGACGGCCAGGTCTACGAAGGCCTCCTCACCGAAATTTTCTCCAACGACGGCATCGGCACGCTGATTTACGGAAACGATTACCAGCAAATCCGCCGCGCCGCCCGCCGCGACGCCCGCACCATCTACAACCTCACCCGCAGCGCCGTAAAACGCGAAGAGCTCCTCCACCGCACGCTCCAAAGCATCGAGAAAAACATCGACCAATACTACGTTTTCGAAATCGACGAAAACCCCGTCGCCTGCATGGCGATTCGCCTGTACCCCGAATTCAACTCCGCCGAAATCGCCTCCCTTTACGTTCTTCCGACCTACCAACGCGTCGGCGTCGGCAAAAAAATGGTCTCCTTCGCCTGCATGGAAGCCCGCCGCCGCGGTGCCGCCCGCCTCATCGCCCTCAGCACCCAAACGTCCCCCTTCTTCGAATCCGTCTGCGGCTTCGAGCTCGCCAACCGCGACGTCCTCCCCCCCGAACGCCAAACCCTCTACGACCAAAGCCATCGCCAATCCCGCGTCCTCGTTAAAAACTTATCCTGATTCCCCCGAAGCTTCCCGACGCGAAAACCTCACCCTGAACGGGCACTCAGAAAAATCCTGATACGCACTTGCGGAATTCCTTCGGC
>CAZJCL010000009.1:0-25616 GCA_964544025.1 uncultured Opitutales bacterium
ACCTGCGGACGAACGTCGTTTTGCAGAAGAAGTTCACGGAGCGGCTGCTGGAGGCGCTGCGCAAATACCACAACCGCGCCATCGAAACCGCTCAGGTGATCGAAGAGTTGCTGAAGATGGCGGAGGATTTCAAGGAAGCCATCGACCGGAACGAAGAGCTCGGGCTGACGCCGGACGAAGTCGCGTTTTACGATGCACTGGCGGAGCGTCCGGAGGTGTTGCGGACGATGGGTGATGTGACGCTGAAGAAACTGGCGACGGAATTGACCGGCCAGCTCCGCAGCAGCACGACCGTCGATTGGCAAGTGCGGGAAAGCGTGCGGGCGAAGATGCGGATTTTGATCAAGCGGCTGTTGCGCAAATATAGGTATCCGCCCGAAGGCCAGGAGCACGCGGTTGCTCGGGTGATCGAGCAGGCGGAAGCGTTGGCGGAGGAATGGGTGGGGGAATTTTAGATATTGGATTTTGGAATTTAGATCTGGGGAGCGAAGGAGGAATGGAGGAATCACGGATTGAGGTGGAACAGTTATTGCCAAGGGCGGTTTTGTTTTAAAAGTTTTCCGGGTCATTTTCTCAAACCCAAACACCTCTCGCATGATCCATCCCAAACCTCTTCTCTCTCTCCTCGCCTGCCCTCTTGTTGCGGGTTCCTGTTTTGCGGCGGATGCCGCGGCCAGCCGTGAGGGCTGGTATATCGGCTTGTTCGGCGGATTTGGCAAAAGTGATTCCACCAGCCTGCGGCAACAGGGCGAGGTTTTCCTGGCTCCTCCGCATCAGCATCCCCGGCTTCCCATCGATGCGGATGGACGCACCGGCAGCAGCGATCTCGCTTTCGGCGGCGGTCACGTCGGCTATGAATGGGACCGATGGCAGCTGGGCTCAGGCTGGAGGCTGAGGCCGGCGGCGGAGTTTGAAGGCATGTATTTGGGGACAAATACCCCAACCGGCGAAATGCCGGTGACGCCCGCGTTTCTGGGAACCCAGTATGTCACGATCCCGATGACGGCCGGAGTCTTTTTGGCAAACGCGGTTTTCACGATCCAGACGCCGTATTCCGAAAAGGTGGTGCCGTACGTCGGCGCCGGGATTGGCGTAGCTGTTATTTCGATTGAAGGCTCGGATTCGGCGAATCCTGGCGAGCCCGGTATCAATCATTTCAATTCGGATCCGGACGCCTCGGACTCCGCGTTCGCCGTGCAGTTGAAAGCGGGCGTGAAAATCGAGATCCACCCGAAGGTGTCCTTATTTCTGGAATACCGATACCTTTCCGTCGATTCGACCAACTACACGTTCGGCGCGACCGATTACCCGTGGGACGTTCATCTCCCGACCACCTCGTGGGATGTCGATCTCGGGCGGATGGACTACAATTTATTTCTCGCGGGCCTGCAGTATCGGTTCTGAAAACGCAACGTCGGGCCTTCCGTGAGAGTCCAGACACCGGCTGATAGCAGCATCCGAACTGAACCGCAGCTAATCTTCGCCCCTCTCACATCGGCAGAATGCTCTCCTTCACCTTCAAACGAGGCACCCGGGAAAACTCCCGAAGGTTTGCGGTGACCAAAGTCAGTCCGAGCGCGCGAGCGTGCGCGGCGATGAAGAGATCGTTCGCCCCGATCAGCTTGCCTTTTTTCTCCAGAAAATCGCGAATCTCCGCGTAATGCTCGTCGACCGGCGCTTCAAGCGGAAGAATCTCGATTGCGCTCAGGATCTTGTTCACCTGTCTGGTGAGCCTGGGCGAACGTTTCTTCTTCGCCCCGAAACGCAGCTCGGCGGCAATAACGACGTTGATGCACACCTTTTCCTCCCCCACCCTTTCTATCTGCGCCGCCACCAATCCCTGAGGCTCGCGGATCAACTGCGAAACGATGTTGGTATCGAGGAGAAATCGAAACGATGGTTTCACAGTTTCACCTCGTCGGGCGGAGGAAGCCCCTCATCCACATCGGGGAACTCCTCGTCAAGGGGCTGAAGTTTCTTCAAAACATCCAGCAGATTACGCCTTTTCGAAACAGGCTCGATCATCAGCCGATCATCTTCCCGGCTCACGATTACCTCCTCCCCGGGCAACTCAAATTCGCGCGGAATGCGAACCGCTTGGTTGCGCCCGTTGCGAAAAAGACGCGCCCGGCGCTGGCCGGATTTTAATGGCTCGCTGGTTTCTGGCATAGGCCAAACCTATGCTGAAAAAGGAAACCGTCAATCTGGAAGAAAACCGGGCTTTAGTGGTTCGCGGTTCTAAACGATAGAGTGGAACGACGCCACTGATCGGCTCCAAACGGAAATCGAAGCGCGAGGCGGCATTGGTTTGACTTCTCCTTTTCAGGGGGGCAGTGAAAAGAACCTGCTGGCACTGCCAAGTTTTTGAATTTCCACTGTCTCCCGATGATCCTCTTCTTCCGACCGGACCGACGCCTTTGGGCCAAATTTCGAATCCACATCCGCCGCTTGCTGACGATGATGCTGCTCTGGACGGGAGGATATCCAACACTGGGCGCGAGTGTCGCGTCCGCCGCCGGTTCCGGTGAAAATTTACCCCCGGAACTTGTCCAGGCGATCCCGCCGGTTCTCCTCGATCGCGGGGCCGACGCGGTGGTCCTCGATCTCGCCGATTTTATTCATGACCCGGACGTCCCGGGGACCGCCGTGCGTCTGCAGGTCCGCCTCGGCGCGGAGCACAAGAGCATTGATCTGGCTCTTTTTGACGCCGAAACGCCGGCGACGGTGGCGAACTTTCTCTCCTACATCGAGGCCGGGCTTTACACCGACAATTTCTTCCACCGCTCCGTCCCCGGTTTCATCATTCAAGGCGGCGGTTTTCGCTTTCTCGACGCGACCACCTTCGACATCGTCCCCCCTTCTCCACCGGTTCGGAATGAACCCGGTATTTCGAATCTTCGGGGCACCATCGCCATGGCCAAACTCGGACACGACCCGCACAGCGCAACCAGCCAGTGGTTCATCAATCTCGCCGACAACTCCAGCAATCTCGACTTGCAAAACGGCGGTTTCACCGTGTTCGGACGGGTGCTCGGCAGCGGCATGGCGGTCGCCGATGAAATCGCCGCGTTGCCCGCTTATAATGCGACCTCCGTACATACCGCCTGGACGAATCTTCCATTGACAGACGCCTACCTCGCGCGCCCGTACTTCGTGGAAACAACCGCCTCGATCATCCCAGCTCTCAATTTCACCGCCGTCTCCGCCAATCCGGAACTGGTGTCCGCCGCGGTCTCGGGTTCCAGCCTGCAACTCACACCCAGCACCGCGAACTCCGGTGAAACCGTCGTGACGGTTTTGGCGACCGATCTCGATGGCGCCACCCGCGAATTCGACATCGACATCAGCGTCGTAGCCCTGCCGACCGCGCCATTCACTCTCGGTAATCTGCTGATCACGAGAGCGGGAGAGGTTCGCGAATACACCCTCGAAGGCGAGCTGGTTCAGACCATCCCGGTTCCCCATCCTCAGACATCGAATCGAGACATCGGCGATGTCGTCTATGATTCCACCGGCAGGATTCACGTGCTCAATTTCGCGGCTTGGGACACCAGCTACATCAGCACCTACGATCCCGCACAGGCCTCCTGGAGCCACTCGGAAATTCCCGACTCCTATCACTTCGGAAATCTGGCCGATGGCGATCTCTCCATCCGCGGCAATTCGATCTATGGAAAAGAATTCGTAATGAACCTCGCGAGCCGCGTGGTTTCCCCTTTTTCCGTCGATCTGTTCGGAGGCGTGTCCGAAAGCGCCATGGGGGCCGACGGGATCCTTTACAACATCAACAGCGGATCTCCCCGCGGACGTGTTCAGCGAACGCATCCGGTGACGTTTGAAAACATCGGCGAAGTGCTGGAACTCAGGACCGCCGACCACCACTTCATCAACAGCAGGGGTGTGGCCGTCACGCCCGACGGCGATATTTTTGCCGCCAGTCACGATGGCGGCATTTATCAATTCGACCATGCGGGAAACCTTCTCCGAACGCTGGAATCGGACTTGCACGGCTTCGTCGACATCGACCTCAGCAACGCGGGCCTGCTCGCGGCGGGAACAACGGATGGCCACCTGCTTGTAACAAACACCGACCTGGCACCGCCCGCGATCTTATCCCTCGGCGGCGGCCCGATCTATGTTGCGTTCGTTGAAACCCGGGAATTCCCGGTCAGGCCGCCGCACTTTTTGATCGAGGAAACACAATCAGGCGACCTCCGCGTCTCCGTGAATAACTGGACGGAAGCAATGTCTCACGTCCGGGTGATCGGCTGGGACAGGTCATCGGATCTGGTGAACTGGACGGAAATCCCCGATTCCTCAAAAACCCGTTCCGTCATCCTCGACGGCGCTGCCCACGGGAAGTTTACGCGGATGCGCTACGAGACGCCCTGAGCCGCCGCTCCCGCTTTCGATAATCCATAAGCGCAGTTAGCCAGAAATAGAACATATGAAATCTATCTCCTTTCAAATCGCTCGGGTTGCGTTCTGGGCCATGAACGTCTTTGTTGCGTTGATTGTTCTTCCGATATTGCTACACGCGAGCATCCGGTTCCAAGAGTCCGTCTTTGCGACCGTATTCATAGAGCGATTGGATTTGATCAGCGCTCTGCTTGTTTTATCGGCGATTACGACATGGATCTGTATTGTAATTATGTGGTTTCAAACCTTGTCGCAGCGAAGTAATTCCAGAAATCTCGTGATACTTTCTCTTATTATAGTCGGCAATATATTTTCGATATATTGGTTTTACCTTAAACGCCATCGAATGTTTGGATTGCCGGAGGAACAGTTGGGAACGGCTAACGAGACGCCGTAGGTAATGGGTGTTTCGCTGCGCTCCACACCCATACCTAAGTTCGACGTTGGATTAACCACGACGGAGGGAAGCGGAGATGGCGAAGCAATGGACGCTAATGAACACGAATCAGGAACTATGCACTGACGTTCGCTAACATTGCGCTCGCCATTCGGGCTATAATGAATCGTTGAAGCTCATTTCATAACCTCTTCATTAGTGTGTATTGGTGTTGATTCGTGGTTGAAAAACTTTCTTCCACTGCCGGATTCAAGATATCGCGTCCTGCGCTCCGCCGACTTGCCGCACCTCTCTCGCACTGCCTGAGTTTTACCGGACAGGGATCAAGAGATAATCCCCGCCCGTTTCTCCTCCAGCTTCCTCTCCGAAACCTTCACCGGCGTCCCCAGCTCCTGCGCGAAGACCGACACCTTGAACTCCTCGATCATCCAGCGAAACTCCGCGATCTCCGCCCGCGAATACCCCTTTTTCTCCGCGTCCGCCTCCAACCGCGCCAGCGCCTCCACGAACGGCTTCACCCGCGCCGCCTTCTCCGCGTCTTTCCCCGGATTCGCTTTCGCCCGCTCCGCCCGCACCAGAATCGCCTGCAAATACCGCGGAATGTGCTGAAGCCGCGAATACGAAAACCGCGCCAGAAAATCCGGCGGCACCAGATTCCCCGCCTCCCGCGCCGTCCAATCCGCCGACCATTTCCCCGTCAAAACCTCCTGCCGCTTTTTAAAAATGTTCCCCAGCAAATCCGACAGCCGCAGCGGCATTCCCCGCATCTCCTTTTGCGCCCGCTCCAACAACTTCCGATACCGTTCCTCCCGCAGCGGAAACACCGCGTCGCGCAAAAACAAATACCGCGTCAGCAAACCGTAAGCCCCTTCCTCCAAACCCACCGGCGACCGCAGCGTCGCGTAATCCGGCCCCACCGCCCGCAACGCCTTCAAATCCTTCCGCATCCACGCCAAATCCTTCGCCAGCTCGTTCTCCGCCAGCGCCAGCAACCCCTCCCGGCTCGCCGCCTCCGCCTCCGCCCGCGACCGAAACAGCCGCACGCTCGCCGTCCCGTCCTTCTCCCGCTGCAATCCCGGAAACGCCTCCACCGGAATCCCCGCCACATCCCCCACCCGGATCGATTCCGGCAAATCCCCGAAACTCCAACCCGTCAACCCCGGCCGCTCCCACTGCGCCGCCGCCTCCCGCCAACCGCGCAGCGATTCCGACCCGATTCCCTGCCGCGTCCGCGCCTCCACGTTTTTCCGAAACGCCGCCGCCACGTTCTCCCAATTCCGCCCCGCCGCGATCGTCTTCCCCGCGTTATCCCGCACCTCCACCCGCGGACGCAAATGCTCCGGAATGTTCTCCTCCGTCCAATCGTCCGGCCGAATCCGCACCCCGTAGCGCTCCCCGATTTCCTCCGCCAAAATCTCCGTCAACGGCCGCCCCGACGGCTGCAAAACCCGCAACAATTCCTCCACCCGCTCCCCGATCGGAAACAGCTTTTTCCGGATCTCCTTCGGCAACCCGCGCAACAGCCCATCCACCCGCTCCCGCAAATATCCCGGCACCAGCCAATCCAGCATGCCCGCCTGCAACGCGTCGAACTGCCCCACCGGCACCGCCAGCGTCACCCCGTCGTTTTCCGCGCCCGGCTGATACGTGTATTCCAACGGCAAAACATTCTCCCCCACCCGCACCGCGTCCGGAAACGCCGCCGTTTCCGCCTCCGATCCGCCCGGCGCCAAATCCTCCTCCCGCAACCGCAAAAACTCGTCCCCGCCTCGCTCGCCGATCAGTTTCCGCAGCGCCGCCACCGACGAAACCAGCCCGACCCGCTCCCGGTAAAACTCCACCAGCCGCTCCTCCAGCCCGAACGCCACGCTCCGCCGCAACCGCGTCTGCATCGCCTCCACGTTTTTCCGCACCTCCCGGTTGTGCTCCAAAAACCCGAGCCGCTCCTCCACCGTATCCGCCGCCAAGCCCTCCCGCACAAAAATTTCCGCCGCCTCCTCCGGATTATAGCGATCGTAACCGACCCGCCGCCGCACGATTTCCAATCCGTAAAGCAGCACCCGCTCCCGCGCCAAAACCCGCCCCGATTTCGCGTCCCACGCCGGCTCCTTCACCGACGATTTGCACAAATGCTTCCCCAGCTCCAAAATCCACGCCACCTCCACCCGCGCCGCCGTCCGCGCGTAAAGCCGGTTCGTCTCCATCCATTCCCCGGCCATGATCCACTCCGGCATCTTCACCTTTTCCCGCTTCGCCGGCGGACCTTTTTTCCCCTTTTCCCCGCCCGCCGCTTTCTTATTGAAAAGTCCCGAACCCGGAAAAAGCATCGCCGTCCGGCTGTGCGTCGCCCGATACAGATTCCCGTTTTCGTGCTGCGCCACATTCGCCAGCAATCCCGTCAAAATCGACCGGTGAACCGCGTCGTATTCCGCCGCCAGATCGCTCAGCCGAAACTCCTCCAGCTCCTTCAGCGTCCCGACCAATTGCTGATGAATATCCCGCCATTCCCGCATCCGCGTGTACGACAGAAAATGCTTCTTACAAAACTTCCGCAACTGCCCCTGACTCATCCGCTCCGTCTCGCCGTGATACGCCTGCCAGATGTTCCACAACGTCAGAAAATCCGATTCCGGATGCACGAACCGCCGGTGCACCTGATCGGCCGCCTCCCGTTTTTCCATCGGCCGTTCCCGCGGATCCTGCACGCTCAGCCCCGCCGCGATCACCAAAACCTCCCGCAACGCATGCTCCCGCCGCGCCTGCAACAGCATCCGCCCCACCGTCGGATCCACCGGCAAACGCGCCAGCTGACGCCCCAACGCCGTCAACTCCTTCTCCCGGTCCAGCGCCCCCAAATCCTGCAACAGCGCGTAACCCGCCTTGATCGCCCGCTCCCCCGGCGGATCGATAAACGGAAACGTCTCCACCTCCCCCAGCCGAAACGCCTTCATCCGCAAAATCACCGCCGCCAGATTCGCCCGCAAAATCTCCGGCGGCGTAAACCTCGGCCGGCTCTCGAAGTCCTTTTCCGAATACAGCCGAATGCAAATCCCCTCCGCCACCCGCCCGCAACGCCCTTTCCGCTGATCCGCGCTGCTCTGCGAAATCGGCTCCACCGGCAACCGCTGCGTCCGCGTGTGCGGACTGAACCGGCTGATCCGCGCCGTCCCCGTATCGATGACGAAACGAATTCCCGGAATCGTCAGCGAAGTCTCCGCGATGTTCGTCGCGATCACGATTTTCCGCCTCTGCAACCTCTCGAAAATCCGCTGCTGATCCCCGCCGCTCAACCGCCCGAAAAGCGGCAGCACCTCGCAATGCGGCAACCGCCGCCCCTCCAGCGCCTCCCGCGTTTCGCGAATATCCCGCTCCCCCGGCATGAAAATCAAAATGTCCCCCGGCTCCCGCGCCTGCACGATTTCCTCGACCGCCGCCACCGCCGCCTCGATCGACGTCACTTCCCCTTCCTCCTCCAAAAACTCGTCGAGCGGCCGGTAAATCGTCTCCACCGGAAACGTCCGCCCCGAAACCTCCACCACCGGCGCCCCGCCGAACGCCCGCGAAAACGCCTCCGGATCGATCGTCGCCGACGTGATGATGATCTTCAAATCCGGCCTCCGCTCCCGCAGCAGCTGCAAATGCCCGAGCAGAAAATCGATGTTCAAACTCCGCTCGTGCGCCTCGTCGACGATCACCGCCTCGTATTCCGACAACTCCGGATCCCCCTGCGTCTCCGCCAGCAGCAACCCGTCCGTCATCATCTTGATCACCGTCTTCGGCGACGTCTGATCCGAAAACCGGATCTTGCACCCGACCTGCTCGCCCCACCGCACCCCCAGCTCCTCCGCGATCCGCCGCGAAACCGAAAGCGCCGCCACCCGCCGCGGCTGCGTGCAGGCGATTTTCCCGGCGATTCCGAGACCCGCGTCGATGCACATCTTCGGAATCTGCGTCGTCTTTCCCGATCCCGTTTCCCCCGCGATCACCACCACCTGGTTTTCCCGGATCAACCGCACGATCTCCTCCCGCCGCCCCGAAACCGGCAACTCCTCCGGATACTTCGGCCGCGGCAAATTCTCCCGCCGCTTCGCCCAAATCCCGTGCGACCTCCGCAACATCCCCCCAAACCGCCGCGCCGCCTCCGGCCACCTCCGCAAATCCCCGCCCAGCCACCGCTCCACCCGCAGCCGATCCGCCACCAAACACTCGCCCAAAATCCCCGGCGTCAACTCCAACTCTCGCTCTCCCTCACTCATACGACACACCCGCTTCTTTCCATCCCTATCGTTACCAACACCCCCAAACCCCCGTCAACCGAACACACCGCAAACCCCATCCAACCGAAAACCACCCTCCCGACCGAAAACCCCCGTAGCGAATCTTCCCAAGAAAATTCGCCCCAGCGCCAAAGCCCGCCCCAAAACGAAAGACCAAAAACTTCAGCCCCTCCCCCGATCCCCGATCCCAAACAGAAACTTTTCCGCAATCCCCGTATTTCGTGCCTTCCATTCTTCCATAATTCAAACAAAAGAGCCCCAGCCTCCTCCGTCGCCGCGCTGGCGCGCTCTGCCCCGCCGCACGCATCCTCGCACCACCGTGACGAACCCATTCCCCTTGTCCCCCATCCCCAATCCCTCCAGAATCCACCAAAAACACAGCCATGCCCGATCCACAATCTCCGCCCAAAACCCCGCAACCTTTCTCCCTCGATCGCTACCAAGGCTGCCTGCTCGGCCTGGCCGCGGGCGACGCCCTCGGCACCACCGTCGAATTCTTCCCTCCCGGCGCGTTTCCGCCCCTCACCGGAATCGTCGGCGGAGGTCCCTTCGATCTCGAACCCGGACAATGGACCGACGACACCTCCATGGCTCTCTGCCTCGCCGAAAGTCTGATCGAAAACGGCTGGAATCCGAAAGACCAAATGGACCGTTACGTCCGCTGGTGGCGGCGCGGCGAAAACAGCAGCACTGGCGAATGCTTCGATATCGGCGGAACCGTTTCCTCCGCGCTGCACCGCTATCTCGAAGACGGAAATCCCCTCGCCGGATCGGCCGACCCGTTCTCCGCCGGCAACGGCAGCTTGATGCGCCTCGCCCCCGTCCCGATGTTCTACGCCCGCGATCCCGCCGAAGCCATCCGTCGCAGCGGCGAAAGTTCCCTCACCACCCACGCCGCCCAAACCTGCATCGATGCCTGCCGCTATTACGGCGGCCTGATCGCAGGTGCCCTCGCCGGAGAATCGAAGGAAACCCTCCTCTCCCCCGACTACCTCGCCCAACACTGGAAACCCCAACCCCTCGCTCCCGAAATCGCCGAAATCGCCCGCGGTTCCTTCAAAGAACGCCAACCGCCCGAAATCGCCGGCACCGGTTTCGTCGTCAAATCCCTCGAAGCCGCCCTCTGGGCCTTCCACCGATCCGCCTCTTTCGAAGAAGGCTGCCTCCTCGCCGCGAACCTCGGCCGCGACGCCGACACCACCGCCGCGATCTACGGCCAACTCGCCGGAGCCTATTACGGTCTGTCGGAAATCCCCGCCGCCTGGCGAGAACTCGTTTCCCAAAACAACCGCATCCTCTCCATCGCCCAAGCTCTCGCCGCCGGATCGAAAAAATAGCCTCCACTCAAACCTCACCCCCGAAATCTTTTCCGCGTATTCCTTCGCCATCCCGCTTCGCACCGTCCGTGTCTTATCTCCCACGAAAACCCGTACCCAAAAATCCCAAACCATCCAGCAACGAAAAGTTTGTCTCCTCCGTTCCCATTCGAGTAACCTTTCCCCTATGAAAACTGCATCCGGTTTGCTTCTTCTTTCCGCTCTCCTCTTCGCCGCTTGTCAGGAAGGCGGCACCACCGCTCAGGAAATCCGCGAGGGTGCCAGCGAAGCGGTCAACGCCCCCGCCGATTACGTCGGTGCCAACGTCCGCGCCCAGCAACAAGCCAGCGCCACCACCGCCAAAATGAGCGTCGACAACGCCATCCGCATGTTCCGAGCCGCCGAAGGACGCAATCCCGCCAACCTGAACGAGCTGATCCAGGAAGGCTACCTCCCGGCGATGCCCGAACTTCCGCGCGGCGTTTCCTTCCAATACGACGCCCAAACCGGCACGGCGTCTCTCAAAGGTTACTGATCCCACCACCCGCGCTCCCGGCGGCACCGCCCTCCGGCATTCCCCGAGCGATTTTTCAGGTTGCCAAAACCGTTTGACAATCCACGCGGTTCCCACCCCTATTTACTCTTCCCAATCCGGAACGCCGGAGGAAGGATTTTCAACTCTCTCACGGGAAGAACTTATGCCAATCGCCACACCTAAACAATACGCCGCGATGTTACAGGCCGCCCAGGATGGCAGCTACGCCTATCCGGCCGTCAATGTTTCGTCTCTCACGACGATCAATGCCGCCCTCAAGGCTTTCGCGGACAACAAATCCGACGGCATTATCCAGGTGTCCACCGGAGGCGGCGAATTCGCTTCCGGTCTCAATGTGAAAGACGCCGCTCTCGGAGCGATCATCCTCGCGGAAGCGACCCATCGCCTCGCGGAGAAACACGATGTCCTCATCGCTCTCCACACCGACCATTGCCAGCCGAAGAAAGTCGACTCCTTCCTCCGCCCTCTGATCGAAGCCACCGCGAAACGACGCGCCGCCGGTCTCGGAAACCTGTTCCAATCCCACATGTTCGACGGATCGGAACTCCCGCTCGAGGAAAACATGCGCATCTCCAAAGAGCTCCTGAAGCTCTGCGCGGAAAATGAAATCGTCCTCGAAGTCGAAGCCGGCGTCGTCGGCGGCGAGGAAGACGGCATCGACCACAGCGGCATGCCCGCCGAAAAACTTTACACGACTCCCGAAGACATGGTCGCGGTTTACGAAGCCCTCAACGGCCTCGGCAAATACATCTTCGCCGCCACCTTCGGAAACGTCCACGGCTCCTACAAACCCGGCGCCGTCAAACTCCGTCCCGAAATCCTCAAGCAGGGCCAGGACGCGGTTATCGCCAAGTTCGGCAAACAAGCCGAGTTCGATCTCGTGTTCCACGGCGGTTCCGGATCCGAGCTTTCCGAAATACGCGAAACCCTCGACTACGGCGTCATCAAGATGAACATCGACACCGACACCCAATACGCGTTCACCCGCCCGGTCGTCGATCACATCATGAAGAACTACGACGGCGTCCTGAAAATCGACGGCGAAGTCGGCGCGAAGAAGGCCTACGACCCGCGCGCTTACCTGAAAAGGGGCGAAGAAGGCATGGCCACCCGCATGGGACAAGCCTGCGAAGACCTTCGCTCGGTCGGAAAGACGTTGTTCGGCAAGGTGTAACAAAAAACTTCGGGGAAACGAAAAAAAAGGCTTCCATTCCGGACGAGTCCGTTCCAGAATCCTTCCGTTTTTAAGAATTTCCCTCCACACCTAAGCGCCGGTGGCACCCTCCCGCCCCGGCGCTTTTTTTCTTTCTTGTTTGCCTCCCCTTCCACCCCGGCGTAGCTTCGCCAATCTTCCGGGCGAGCTCCAGACGAAGGCTCAAGGCCCAATCGAGTAAAAGCGGGATCATTGAATCTCCCGCGTGAACCATCCAAAAACGATTACACGATGAGCACAGCCAAAGCAGGCGACACAGTAAAAGTTCACTACACGGGCACGTTGACCGACGGCACCGTTTTCGACAGCTCCAAAGGCCGCGAACCCCTCGAATTCACGCTCGGCGAACAACGGGTCATTCCCGGTTTCGAAAACGCCGTCCTCGGCATGGCCCCCGGCGACACCAAAAAGGAAACCATTCCCGCCGAACAAGCCTACGGCCTCCATCGCGAGGAAATGCTTCTCGAAGTGGAACGCGCCCAAATTCCCGAAAACATTACTCCGGAAATCGGCCTCCAGCTGCAAATGACCACCAGCAACGGCCAACAGGTTCCCGTAAAGATCACCGAGGTCCACGACGACAAAGTCCGCCTCGACGCGAATCACCCGCTCGCCGGCCAGGATTTAACCTTCGACCTCGAACTCGTCGAAATCGCCTCCTAACCGATTTCCCCGAATTCCCCAAATCCCCCGCTGGCACCCCGCCCCCCACTTTCGCGACTCGCTCTCCAAGCCCGCGAAAATCCCGAAAACCGTCCCCCCGAAAACCCGCCGTTTCCCCGCCGAATGCGATTTTGACTTTCTCCGCCCGGTCATCACAGTGATGACCTTCAAATCGATGGATCGGCTACATTCATACTGGCGCATGGAATACGTGGAGGCGCTGAAATATCCGGATAACGAGAACCCGTTCCTCGCTCTGCCCCGCCTGAACAACGACCGCGAAGCCCACATCATTCATCGCGGAAAACACAGCTTTCTCATGCTTAACCGCTTCCCCTACAACGCCGGACACCTCCTCGCCGCCCCCTTCCGCGAAGTCGCCGATCTCGCCGATCTCTCCACCGAAGAACGCGGCGAAATCCTCGAAATGATCGTTCTCGCCCAATCCCTTCTCAACAAAACCCTCAAACCCGACGGCTTCAATATCGGCTTCAACGTCGGCAGCGCCGCCGGAGCCAGCATCGCCAACCACCTCCATTGCCACATCGTCCCCCGCTGGACCTCCGATACCAATTTCATGCCCGTCCTCGCCGACACCCGCGTCCTCCCCAAATCGCTCGACAGCCTCTGGGTTCTCCTGCACGACGCTTGCCAAACCGGCCCCGCCGCCTGATCTTTCAGCCCCGGAATATCTTCCAATACATGGCGACCAAAACCATCAGTTTCCCGAATCCCCGCGTTCTCAACGAACTCTACTGCGGGCAACCGAAAAACCTGAACCGGATCGAAGAAGAGCTCCACGTCCAGCTCGTGAGCCGCGACGACTGGCTTCAGGTCGAAGGAAAAGAAGACGATGTCAACCGCGTCGAGATGCTGTTCGACTTTCTCCACCAGGGCCGCAACCAAGGCGTCGCCATCCGCAATCGCGACTTCGAAAACATGCTCGGCCTCGTCGCCCGCGGCGAAGAATCCCAACTCCGCGAACTCTTCACCGCCCCCGTCGTTCTCCAGGTAAACCGCAAAACCGTCGTCCCCAAAACCCTCGGCCAAAAGCGCTACCTCCAGGCGATCCAGCGCTGCGACATCGTTTTCGGCATCGGCCCCGCCGGCACCGGCAAAACCTACCTCGCCATGGCCGCCGCCATTTCCGCCCTTCTCAAAGACGAAGTCGGCCGGATCGTCCTGTCGCGCCCGGCCGTCGAAGCCGGCGAAGCCCTCGGCTTCCTCCCCGGCGATCTCCGCGAAAAAATCCTCCCCTACCTCCGCCCGGTCTACGACGCCCTTTACGATATGCTCGATCGCGAGTATGCTGATCGCCTGATCGAAAAGGGAATCATCGAAATCGCGCCCCTCGCCTACATGCGCGGACGAACCCTTTCCAACGCCTACGTCGTCCTCGACGAGGCCCAAAACACCACTCCCGAGCAAATGATGATGTTCCTCACGCGCTTGGGCGAAAACAGCAAAATGATCGTCACGGGAGACATCACCCAAGTCGACCTCCCGTCGTCCAAAAAATCCGGACTCCGCCAAGTCAGCCACATTCTCAACAACGTCGAAGGAATCGATTTCCATTACTTCAATTCCTCCGACGTCGTTCGCCATCCGCTCGTTTTGAAGATCATCGACGCCTACGAAAAATACAGCGGCACTCAGAACGACCGCGAATCCCGCCGCTCCTGATTCGCCTCTACCCGAAGCGTTTTTTGTATGTCCGTTTTTCGAAAATCAGAAGCCCCGCGCCCCGAACGCACGGAACCCCGCCGGACCCGGAAAACCGGCCAGCATTCCAGTTTCGTCCATTTCCTCGAAACCAGTCGCTACGTCGCCGTTCTCCTCTTTCTCCTGACCGTCATCGGCATCGGCTACCTCAGCTTCATCGGCGTTTCCACCGCCGGCCCCCAACTTCTCCCCAACCAGATCGCCCCGATGCGGGTGATTGCCTCCCACTCCTTTTCCTACGAAAGCCGGGTGCAAACCGAGGATCTCCGCGAAGACTTGCAACAGCAGGTTCCCCCGGTTTTCCGCATCGACATGCAGCCCTACCAAAGCTTTTCCTCCACGATCCGCACCCTCCTCGCGGAAATCGATAAACTCGCCGAACAAGTCAAAGATCTCCCCGGCCCCGAACGCGCCCAGATCATCCAGGACTTCACCTCCCGCTACAACCTCACCCACCCAAAGCGCATCAACGTCGAGGACGTCACCATCCTTCTCCGCCACACCGACGAACCGACCCGCCGCATCCTTTTCGACAACGGCCTCGTCACCCTGCGCGAAATCTACCGCGAAGGAATCTACTCCCCCGAAGCGCTTCATCTCGAAGGCACCCGCGAAGGTTTCTCCGTTCTCAACCTCGTTCGCCCCGACGGCGAAATCGTCGAAAAAACGATCCAAAACGAGGAAAAAGCGCTCCAATCCCTCCGGATCAACCTCATCGCCCTCAACGTCCCCCAGGAAGTTTCCATCGCCATGTTCCGGATTTTCCGCCCCGGAATCACCCCCAACATCTTCTTCGATCCCGAAAAAACCGAAGAGCTGAAAGGACGCGTCCTCGACAACGTCCAACCGGTCGTCGTTCAGGTCGAAGAAGGCCAAACGATGATCGAACCCGGCATGCTTGTTTCCGAGGAGCAACACGAAATGCTCAGCGAATACCGCCGCCATCTCTCCACCCTCGACGAACGTTCTTTCGCCTTCCAATTCAACGAGTTGATCTACCACCGCTTCCTGATGGTTCTCGCCGTTCTCCTCGGCGCGGTCATCTACATCCGCATCGAGGATCGCGAAACCATCCGCAGCAATATCCGCCTCGCCATCCTCATCCTCGTCGCCTTCCTCAATCTCGGCATCATCTGGTTCATCATCCGCCTCGGCAACCACCCCGCCCTCATCGACAACACCGAATGGGGCGCCGCCCTCCAATTCCTCGCCCCGTATTCACTCGCCCCGCTCATGATCGCGATCCTCCTCGGCCTCCGCCCGGCGATTTTCATGACGCTGATGATCAGCTTCTTCGCCGGAATCATGTTCGGAAACCGGGTCGAAACTTTCGCGATTTCCCTCCTTTCCTCCCTCAGCGCCATCTGGTTCTGCCAAGAGGTAAAACTCCGGAAACGCGTCGTCCAGGCCGGCGGCGCGGGCGGAGCCGTCGTCGCCTTCAGCGCCCTCCTTTTCGGACTCGTCAGCGGACACGATCTCACCATCGTCGCCCGCCAAATGCTCGTCGCCCTCGGCTCCGGAGTCGTCACCGGAATCATCGTCGCCGGCGTCATTCCCGTCCTCGAAGTCCTTTTCCGCCGCACCACCGACATTACGCTTCTCGAACTCACCGACACGAATCACGCGCTCCTCAAGCGGATGCAGCTAACCGCCCCCGGCACCTACCACCACAGCCTCGTCGTCGCCAACCTCTCCGAAAACGCCGCCTCCGCCATCGGCGCCAATCCCCTCCTCTGCCGCGTCTGCGCCACATTCCACGACATCGGAAAACTCATCAAACCCGAATACTTCACCGAAAACCAGCGCGAGGGAATCAACCCCCACCAGGATCGCAGCCCCTCGTTTTCCGCGCTCGTCATCAAAAGCCACGTCAAAGACGGCGTCGATCTCGCCGTCAAACACAAGCTCCCGCGCGTCGTCATGGACGTAATCCGCCAACACCACGGAACCTCCCTCATCCAGTATTTCTACCACCAGGCGAAACAAAAAGAGATGCGCGAAAGCGAAGCGCCGTTCACCGGCACCAGCCGCATCGAAATCGAAAAAGTCAGCGAAAGCACCTATCGCTACGACGGCCCCAAACCGCAATTCCGCGAAAGCGCCATCATTTTCTTCGCCGACTCCATCGAGGCCGCCAGCCGGACTCTGAAAAAAGTTTCGCCGCAAAACGTCGACGAGTTGATCGACAAAATCGTCACCAGCCGCATCGAAGACGGACAACTCGACGAATGCCCGCTCACCATGCAGGAGATCGCGAAAATCAAGAAAAGCTTCTCCTACACTCTTCTCAACATGCTTCACAGCCGCGTGGAATATCCTTCCGAGGAAAAATCCAAAACGGGCGGATCCGGGAATGAAAAAGCCAAGAAAGATTCTCCTCCAGAATCGTTGCCGCAACCTCAAATTCAAAACGGCTGACGTCCGCGACCTCTTCCACGTCCTGGACGCCAGCGCCGCCTTTCCAGCTCCCGCCGGCGATTTTTCCGTCGTTTTCCTTACCGATCCGGAAATCGCCGAAATCCACCGTGACTTCCTCGACGACCCGACGCCGACCGACGTCATCACCTTTCCCGCCGATCCCGACATGGATTTCGGCGGCGAAATCTTCGTTTCCGTCGACACCGCCCAAACCTACGCCACCCGCAAAAACCTAGATTTCTCCCGCGAACTCGCCCTCTACCTCGTCCACGGCTACCTCCACCTCGCCGGATTCGACGATCTAGTTCCGGCGAAAAAACAAAAAATGCGGCGCGCCGAAAAAAAAGCCCTCCAAATCCTCGAAGCCGCCGCCGCCCTCCCGAAATTTACCCTCACGGAGTAAAAGATGTCCCGCGCGAACATCGCCACCGAAGCCACCCTTCTCGTGCTCCGGAAATCCGGCGAAAACGGCCAACTCCTCACCTTCCTCTCCCCCACCCACGGCCTCCTCCAAGCCTTCAAACGCACCGCCTCTTCCCGCTCCGCGAAACAACCCGCCCCCGATCTCTTCGACGAAGTTTCCCTCACCCTCGAACCCGCTCGCGAAGGCGAAATGCTCTTCGTCCGCGAATACCTCGTCCGCCACCGCCGCACCAAAATCGGCGAAAGCTACCAAGCCCTCCTCTTCGCCAGTCGCTTCGCCCTCCTCCTTTCCCGCCACCTTTTCACCACCGAGGAAGCCCCCGAATGGCACGCCCTCCTCCAACAAACCCTCACCGCCTGGGAAACCAACCTCCGCCCCGACGCCGCCTATTTCAAAAGCCTCTACCTCTTCGCGAAAAAACAAGGAATCCCCGTCAAAGAAGAATGGTTCCCCGAGCTCCGCCCCGACCAACTAACAAAAATCGCCGCCATCCTCCGCGAACCCCTCGCCGCCCAAACCACCCCCGCCCCCATCGTCGAAACCCTCACCTCCGCCTTCGAAACCTACCTCCACCACCAACACGAAATCCGCTTCTAATCCCGCCCCGAATCCGCTTCCATCCAGCTACGTCAGGCCATCAATCCGTCTTCACCGGATCCCGCAAAACCGTCAACGGCTCCCCTTTCGCCCCCGCGTAAAACACCAAAATCACCGTCGGCACCTCCCCCGGATTCTCCCCGTAATGCCATTGATCCACCAACTCGACGATCGCGTCCCCTTTTTTCATCCGCAACTGCGCCCCATCCTCCGTAAAAACGTGCAGTTCCCCCTCCAGCAAATAGCCGCAGTTGATCACCGGATGCTTGTGCCACGGCAGCCGTGCTTTCGGCGGAATCGTGATCCGCAAAACCGTGATCTCCGCCTCCCCGTCCGGATACCCCGGAAGCGCCGCCCCATTCCACATCGCCCCCGACTTCTCCAACCGCTCCACCACAACCCCTGCCGACTTCTCATCGTGCGCACACAACGATCCGCCCAAAGCGCTAAGGAATAACAAAGAAACAAATATCTTTCGCATTTTCGGGATGCTGCGCCCGCCCCGCCCGCCTGACAATCCCATACGTCGCGCGGCGAAGAAATCACGCCAACCCGCCTACAACCGCTCAAACTCCAACGAAAGCCGCTCCCGCGTCGGACTCGGCAACGGTGCCAGATCAGATTTCTCCACCGCCTCCGTCGCTTCCTCGTCCATCAAAAACAGCAACGTTTCCCCGAGATCCGTCCCCCGGTCCTGCCGATACAAAATGTAGAGCGGCAGGCGCAACGCGTATTCCCCCGAAGCCACCGTCTCCAACGTCGGCGCGATTGCCCGCCCGTCGCTCGTTCCCGCGATCGACAACACCTTGAAATCGCCCGCCGCCGGAATCCGGTGCAAAACCGCAATCGCCGAATTGTCCTGCAAAAGCCGCCGCCGCACGCTCTCCATATCATCGAAATAGAGCAGCGTTCGCCGCAATTCCCCGCGGCTCAAAGCCGTGTGACGAAACAAATCGAGCGCAAGACTGTGCTCCACCGGCGTCACCGCCCCCGGCGCGATCGAACGCGCCGCCCATTCCCCGCTCAAACCGACGTCTCCCCAACGCGTCATCGAAACCGCCGGCGTTTGCGCGAAAATTCCGCTCAACTGCCGGAAATCCAGCTGGTTAATCGGATTCCCCTCCGGCACCGCCACCGTCACCACCAGCGACGCAAACGGCACCACCCGAAACTCGTCTTCCGGCAACTCCCCGCCCACCGGAATCGCCACGATTCCCAAATCCAGATCGCCACTCCGCAATTTATCAAAAGCCTGATAACTCCCGCCGAAATCGGCCTTCATTTCCAGTCCCCGCGCTTCCGCGTAAGTCGAAAGCGCTTCCTCCAAATGCGGAGCGAGCAAATCCGATCCGCCGATACGGATCTGACCCTGAACTGTGGCGGCGGCAACTAAGGAAACCGCGAGAAGTGTGGATTGGAAAAGCTTCATCGAAAGAAATAGTGAAAGAGAAAAACCGACCAACGAGAGAAAAGACAATTAAAACCGCCTTCGCAAGGTTTTCAGCTCACCGCCCCCCCGGATCCAGATCCGGCCACCGCAGCAGTTTCCGGTGAAGCGTCCGCCGCGAAATCCCCAGCATCTCCGCCGCCCGCGTCCGGTTTCCCCGCGCCTCCAGCAACGCGTTTCGCAACAACCGCTTCTCGTTGTCCTCCACCGAAAGCGACGGCCTTTCCGGCTCCCCGCCCGCCGCCGTTTCTCCGTCCTGCCGGAAAAATTTCGGATCCAGATCGTATTCGGAAATCCGGTTTCCCCGCTGCATAATCACGATGTTCTCGGCGAAATTCCGCAACTCCCGGATGTTTCCCGGCCACCGGTAATCCAGCAACCGCTCCATCGCCCCCTCGTCGATTTCCACCGCGCCCACCCCGTTCTCCCGGCTGTATTCCGCGATGAAATGCTCCAGCAACAACGGAATATCATCCTTCCGCTCCCGCAGCGGCGGCATAAAAAGCCGGATCACGTTCAACCGGTAAAACAAATCCTCCCGGAACGTCCCCTTCTTCACCATCTCCTCCAGATTCCGGTTCGTCGCCGCCACCAACCGCAAATCCACCGCGATCGGCTTCAAACTCCCCAACCGCTCGAACGATCTCTGCTCCAAAAACCGCAACAATTTCACCTGCGTCGAAGCGTCGATTTCCCCGATTTCATCCAGAAAAAGCGTCCCCCCATCCGCCGCCTCGAACCGCCCGATCCGCCGCTCCGAAGCTCCCGTAAACGCCCCCTTCTCGTGCCCGAAAAGCTCGCTCTCCAAAAGCGTCGGCGCCAAAGCCGCGCAATTCACCGCCACGAACGCCGCTTTCGATCTCGGACTATTCTGGTGCACCGCCTGCGCGATCAATTCCTTCCCCGTCCCCGTTTCCCCCTCGATCAAAATCGTCGCCTTCGAAGGCGCCACCAGTTTCACCTTCGAAATCACCTCCTGCAACGCCGCCGATTTCCCGACGATTCCCGCGAAACTGAATCTCTGATCCAACCGCGAATGCAGCTCCGAATTCTCCACCTCCAGCGACCTCGTCCGCAAAGCTCTCCGGATCAACAACTCCAGCTTCTCCAGATTCACCGGCTTCGTCAAAAAATCGAAAGCCCCCCGCTTCATCGCCTCCACCGCCGTCTCCACGCTCCCGTAAGCGGTCATCATGATGCAGATCGGCTGGCGCGGCAGCGAAAGCGCGTGGTCGATCACCTTCATCCCCGATTTCCCCGCCATCCGCAAATCGGTCAAAACGACGTCGAAATCCTCCATCTCCATCGCATTGAAGGCCTCATCCGCGTCGCTGGCGATATAGACGTCGTATTCCTCCTCCAACGCCTGCTGCAACCCTTCCCGGGTATGTTTCTCATCATCAACAATCAAGACCGTCGCGGGCATAGCCTAAATTGCTTAACCCGCGAAAATCCCCAGTCAATCACTTCCCCCACCCACCTTCGCACCTTCCCACTTTCCCATTCGCCATTCGAACTTCGCCATTCAAACTTCCCCTCCCTTCCCCCATTCGCCATTCGCACTTCGCCATTCGCACTTCCCTAGTGTTTTCTCCGCAAATACCGCCGCGCCCGCCGAAACGTCTCCTCCGCTCCCACCCGCGCCGTCGCCGGACCAAACCGCAACCGCTGCAAATCCGATACGATCCGCTCAAACACCGTTTCATCCTCCAAAACCGCCCCCCGGTTGTCCGCCAACGACCGCAACCGCAACAAATACGACCCCGCCCGACGCCGCACCGGATCCCCTTCCCGCCGAACGAACGAGAAAAAATTCATCCGGTCCTGCCGCACACAAAACGCCACCAGAAAACAGAACAATCCGCCCGCCCCCAACAATCCCAGCAACTCCGCCGCCCGCGCCCCGCTCCAAGGCGCGCTCAACCACGCCAGCAAAAATGTCTTCAAATCGTCCAACCATTTCCGCGGCTGAAGATTCGCCCAAAACTCCTTCAGCGTCCCGATCAGCTCGAACTGAGTGTTCTGGTCGAAACTGACGATCCGCCGGTACCAAAGCATCCGCAAACTGTCCACATACGCCGCGAAACTCGAATCCACCGCCGAAACCGATTCCGCCATCGACTCCACCGGAGCGTCCGCCGGAGCCGTCGCCCCCGGAGTCGGATCAAACCGCACCCACTCCCCGCTCCCATCGAAAATCTCCACCCAGGCGTGCGCGTCCGAATAACGCACCATGTAATAATTCTCGTAAGTATTCCAACTCCCGCCCTTGAAACCGGTCACCGCCCGCGACGGAATTCCCGCCGCCCGCGTCAGCAAAACCATCGCCCCCGCGAACGCCTCGCAATGCCCCGCCCCGCCATCCTGCAGCCACCGCACCACATGATCCCCATAACCCGGCGACAAACTCCACGACATGCTATACGGATGACGCGACTGCAACCACCGCGAAATCCGGTCCGCCATTTCCTCGTTCGTCAGTTCCTCCCCCTGCCGAATCTCCTCCACCAACTGCTCCAGATATTCCCGCTCCGTCCAGTCCAACGGAAGCGCCAGCGTGGTCGACGGATAGTTGATGTAATCCAGGTCGAAAAAGAAATCCATGTCCGGATAATACGGATAATCCAGCGTGTACTCCCCGAAATCCGGATCCGGCAACCGGCCGCTGAATTCCATATTGTCCACCTGGTAAACCAGCATGTTCGCGTTCGCCCGCGCCGAACCGAGAACATGAAACGGAAACAGAAAATTGATATTCCGGTTTTCCTGAAACCGCAGCCGCTCAAACCGCCCCGTCAACGGCATGTACCGCGCCACCCCGCCCTCCAGATAAAACGTCCACGTGTTCAACGCTTCCGGCGGTTCCGCTCCCCCGATCAACCAATCGTCGTAGCGAACCTCCACCGTTTTCGCCTGATCCCGCGTGTTGTGAATCACCGCCCGCGACACCTCGAACCCCGCGTCCCGGTACTCGTCCAACACCAGCATCCGCCAATACGGTTCCGCCGGAATCGCCGCCGGCGAAGTCACCTCCACCCGCAACGCCACCCGGTCGTCCTTCCGGATATCCGTCACATCGCCAAACCGGATCGACTCCGAAAAACCGGTCTGCGAAGTCCGCGACATTCCCAGAAACGGCAACGGATTGTGAAAATCGAATCGCGGAATCAACAAAAACAAAAGCGCCGAACACGCCACCACCGAACCAAACGTGATCCCCGCCACCACAATCGACCCCCGATCACAAAGCGCGAAAATCTTCCGCGAAAACCGCCGCCACGTAAACCCCCGCCAAACCTCCCGCGGACTGATCTTTTCCCGCCCGTCGTCCATCAACGTGATGTTGAACAAAAACGCCATCGCCACCGCCGTGAACACCAGAATCTGCAACACGAACGTCAGCGCCAACGTCAACACCCCGACGATGATCACCAAAAACAGGCACAGCACGATCAACTGCAAATCCTCCCGCTTCCTCCGAAACGAAAGACAACGGTACAAAATCAGCAAAATGTTCAGCCGGATCAACGCCGGCACCGGATCGTCCGAAAAATGCAAATCGACCGCCAGCAACAGAACCAGGAAAAACGGCACCGCCTGCCACAAAATACGCGGCACCGCCGCCGTCAGTTGCGGACGAAAAAACGCCAGCGCCACCATCGCCGTCGTAAAAACCACGTGCCCCCAGATCGCCTGTTGCAGATACACCGCCGTCCAGATCGACAACAGCGCCAACCCAATGCCCAAAAACCAGTTCACCTGGTAGAGCTCGTTTAGACTAAGCTGTGGCCGCTTTTTGGCCTCCGACAAACGCATGAATTCCGCCTTCTGAAATCGGTTCGAAGGTTACGATACTTCGCCCCCGGGGAGCGAGAGAACGGCTACTCTCCGGCACTCGCTCCAAGGTGGCAAGCTGGTCCTGAAAAAAATCCACGTCGCTGCGCCGCGCGATCTTCTGAAATCCGCCCCCGTTCACCCGCACCGCGTGCAACCGCCCGTCCGCGAAAAGATCGTCCGCCATCGACGAAGCCATCGAACACAACAACTCGAATTGATCGTCGTCCCGCCAAACCGTTTCCGCCGTGTCCATCTCCAGCGTGAATCCCGAAAGATGCTCCGCCCCAAACTGCTGCACCACCAGACTCCGCAACCGCGCGCTCGCTTTCCAATGAATCTGCCGGTGCGAATCCCCATGCCGGTAATCCCGCAAATCGATCACCTCCGACCCGCTCCCCGGTTTGTTCATCGGACTCCCGCTGAACTGCAACAGCGACGACCCCGGATGATTGAAACGATACGCCACCCGCCGCGGCCAGATAATCAACTCCTCCGGCGCGCCCCCCGGCAACGTCTTCCGCAAAAATCCGAACGGAAACTGCGAAATCACCCCGACCAGCCGAATCGCTTCCCTCCCCCGCTTCTCTGGCACAAACGTAAAATCCAACTGCAACGTCCCGCCCGGCTCCAGCCGCTTCCCCAGCACCAAAATCTGCTTCTTCCTCGTTTCCCGCGTTTCCACGTGAAACGACAGCGCGTAAGTCGGCAAAAACTTCTTGTTGTTGCGCACCTCGATCCGCACATGACACTCCTCGCCCGCCCGAAACGGCGGATCCGTCAAAATCCGCCAGCACGTCCCCCGAAAATTCAGCCACGACAAAATCCCGCTCACGATCAGCGACGCCAAAAGCAGCGACAACGCGATAAACAGGATGTTGCTCGACGCGTTATACGCCGCCATCCCGATCCCGATCGCCATCACGATCATCGTGTAACCCGTCAGCGTCGGCAAAATCCGCTGCCCCCGCGGCGGCACCACCATCGACACCAGCAACCGCCGAATCCGATTCCGGCGCGGCGCGTTCGACGCCCCCGGTCCCCGCCATTCACTCGACGAATATTGAAAACGGGGCGGCATTTCCTCAAAAATCCACTTACACCGGAGCCGGCACCCGGTCGACGATTTGCTGCAAAACGGTTCCGATAATCTCCCGCTCCTCCAACGCGTCCGCCACCGGCCGCTTCAACGTCAACCGATGCACCAAAACCGGTTTCAAAACCCGCAAAACATCCTCCGGCAAAACAAAATCCCGCCCCTCCAAAAGCGCCGAAGCCTGCGCCGCCACCTTCACCCCCAACGCTCCCCGCGTGCTCACCCCCGCCTTGAACTGACTCTCCACCCGCGTCGCGGTCACGATATCGAGAATAAAGTTCAGCACCGATTCCTCCAGATAAACCGTCGACACAAATCCCTGCAACTCAAGCACCTCCTCCTGAGTCACCACCGGATCCAGCTCCAGATTATCGTAACGGAACTGGCTGTTGCGCAAAATCGCGACCTCGTTGTCGTAATCCGGATAGCCCATCTGCAACCGCATCAAAAACCGGTCCATCTGGCTCTCAGGCAACGGAAAAGTCCCCTCGTAATCGACCGGATTCTGCGTCGCGAACACCATGAACGGACTCCCCACAGAATACGTCCCCCCATCCACCGAAACCTTCCCCCGGTCCATCGCCTCCAGCAGACTCGACTGCGTTTTCGGCGTCGTCCGGTTGATCTCGTCCGCCAGCACGATATTCGCGAAAACCGGCCCCCGTTTAAAAACGAACTCCCGCAAAGTCTCGTCGTAAATCGACACTCCCAGCACATCCGCCGGCAAAAGATCGCTCGTAAACTGGATGCGCGAAAAGGAGCAATCGATCGATTTGGCCAGGCAATAAGCCAAAGTGGTCTTCCCCATCCCCGGCAAATCCTCGATCAAAAGGTGCCCCGGCGCGATCAGGCAGATAATTACCTGATCGATAATGTTATCCTTCCCTTTGAGGTGAACCGCGATATTCGCTTTTAACTTCTGTAGGGTGTCTCTGGCCTGCTCCACCCGCGTAGTCTCGGATACCTCCTTCATCAATCCGACAAAAATGCAGGCGTTTAAGCCCGATTGCAAGCCCAAGCAAAACCACCTCTTCCGTCCCCCTCTAAAGCATGAGCCTCCGTTAATGCCGAATCCGAGCCGGAAAATCATCGACCGGTATCGCGGAATTATTCCCCGCCATCCCCAAAATCAACCCAAACTAATCCGCACCCCGCGCCGCAAATAAGTCGGAATATCCAAATCCTCACCCTGATGAACATTGTCGTCCGTCCGGTCGAAATACCCCCGCTTTTCCGC
>CAZJCL010000010.1:0-20785 GCA_964544025.1 uncultured Opitutales bacterium
GAGGTTTCGCGGGTGGCGTTGCGGGAGGCGCGGGTTTTGCGGGGGGAGCGGTGGCGGCCGGCGCTCGGGGTGGCGGGGAGTTTGGAGGGAATCGGGACGGGGAATTTGAGCCGGCTGGGGCGGGGGCGGGAGCGTTTTTACGGGCGGGAAATTCCGGCGGCGGTGCGGGATAAGGAGAATCCGGAGCGGGTGCAGGTGGTGAAGGGGGTGCGGAAGTTTTTGCGGGAGCGGGGAATTCCGTTTTCGCGGTTTATGACGGAGGGGGAGTTTCGGGAGCGGATTGTGCCGCTGGTTGCGGAAATGGCTGGCGGCGGCGGGGAGGTTTTCGATGTGGCGGAGCGGAACGGGAATCTGAGCGTGCGGCTGGATTTTGGCGGGCTGGAGGTGGAGTGCGTGGTGGATTCGTTGGGAGTGGGGCTGGTTTCGCCGCCGGAGCGGAAACGGTATCCGACGGTTTGCCAGAGCTGCGACCAGTTGCCGGTCTGCGATGGGGGGATTTTGCGGAAGATGTCGCCGGCGCTGGCGTGGCGGCGGTTGGGGCTGGTGGATGAGCGGGGGAGGCCGACGCGGCGGGGGATCGTTTTCAGTTTCTTTTATAAAGGAGAAGGGCTGGCGGTGGCGGCGGCGTTGGAGGACGAGAGTTACGGGGTGGACGAGTTGGTTTACGATATCGCGAATTTGCGGGCGGGGCATCGGTTCGAGGAGGAGGAAGCGGCGCGGGGATCGCGGCTGGGATCGGCGTGCCGGGAAGCGTATCCGCGGGAGGATTTCCCGGGGTATTTGGAGGGGGGCGTTCCGCCGGGTTACGGGGATGGGGCGGCGGAGGTTTTGCGGGAAATGGAGGAGAATCCGGGGGCGGCGCGGATCGCGAGATCGAGCGAGTTGTTGCGGGCGGGGGATATCGAGCGGGCGTATTTGGAGTGGCGGAGTTTGTTGCGTCATATTGTATTCGCGCCGGAATTTCCGTGGGAGCGGTGGACGGAGTTGCAGCGGGAGGCGCGGCGGATTTTGCAGCGGACGGAGCCGCTGACGCGGTTGGGGAATTTGCCGGCTTTGACGGCGGCGCAGCGGCGGCGGTTTAGAATTTAGAATTTAGAAGTTCGAATGTTGAATTCGGGGAGTCTTCTTTGATTTTTTGCTAGAAGTTTTGGTTAAGATTGCTAGGCTTCCGGCTTATATGGCCCCTGTTAACTCCTCCCGAAACGTTTCGTCCCAGTTTATATTCTGGGGCTGCTTTATCTCTCTTGTCACTACGTCCATGGCGTTCATCACCCGGGCATTTTTGCTGGGGAGGTTTGCGACGGACTTTAATTTGGATCCGGTGGAAACCGGTCGATTGTTTGGGGCGGGGCTTTGGCCGTTCGCGATCAGTATCATTTTGTTCAGTTTGATCATCGACAAGGTCGGATACCGGAAGGCGATGTTTTTCAGTTTCGGGTGTTACGCGGTTTATGGTTTGCTCGCTTTCATCGCGTATTCGCGGGTGCATGTTTCGGGATTGGCGGGAGCGGAATTGGCGTCGGCGCAGGCGGCGGGTTATCGTCTTTTGTGGTGGGGTTCGGTGATTTTGGGGTTGGGGAACGGGACGGTGGAGGCGTTCGCGAATCCGGTGGTGGCGACGCTATTCCGGAATGAGAAGACGAAGTGGCTGAACATTTTGCACGCGGGCTGGCCGGGCGGTTTGGTGGTGGGCGGGATCATCGTGATCGGCTTGGGCAATGTCGTCGAAACGGGGGATTGGCGTTTCATCATCATGCTGGTTTTGCTGCCGGCGATCGTTTACATGGTCATGCTTTTCCGGGTGAATTTCCCGGTGAACGAGCGGGTGGCTTCGGGGACTTCGTATCGGGAAATGTTGTCGGAGTTTGGCGCGGTCGGCTGTTTTATCGCGAGTTATCTTGTGGTGAACGAGATTTTGGTGGCGTTCGAGGTGACGGGGGCGATGGCGGATGTTTTGCGGTGGGGGATTTCGCTGGGGGTATCGGTGGCTTACGGAATTTATTGCCGGAGTTTGGGCCGTCCGCTGATGATCGCGCTGGTGTTGATCATGATGCCGTTGGCGACGACGGAACTGGGGGTGGATGGAGCGATTACGGGATTGATGGAGAATACGATGCGGGCGCTCGGGGCGCATCCGGGCTGGGTGTTGGTTTACACCTCGGCGATCATGATGGTGCTGCGGATTTTCTCGGCGGGTTTCCTCGTGAAGAAGTTGAGCGCGTTCGGATTGTTGTTCTGCTGTTCGTTGTTGGCGGCGTTGGGACTTTATCTGCTTTCGCAGGCGCGGGCGGCGGGATTCATTTTTGTTGCGGCGAGTCTTTACGGGGTGGGAAAGACGTTTTTCTGGCCGACGATGTTGGGAATCGTTTCGGAGCAGTGTCCGAAGGGGGGCGCTTTGACGCTGAACGCGATCGCCGGGATCGGGATGTTGACGGTCGGCGCGATCGGGAGTCCGCTGGTGGGGTTGCTGACGGCGGGAGTGGTGAACGAGGAAATCCGGGAACAGATGCCGGAATATGTGGATACGTTGATGGTGGAAAAGCAGTTCCCGGCGGCGACGTTTATTACTTACGACAGCGTGGAACCGGCGCAGGTGGCTGAGCTTCCGGAAGAGGCGCAGAAGAAGGCGACCGCGATTATCGAGGAGAAATCGCAGGAGGCGTTTTCGCGGGTGGTGATTTTGCCGTTGATCATGGCGGCGGCTTATCTGTTTTTCCTGCTGTATTACCGGAGCCGCGGCGGATACAAGCCGGTGGAATTGTCGCGGGAAGAGGCGAAGACCGTGGAGTTATCGGAACACGTTTCGGAGGCATGATCGCGGGGTTCCGCGTCTAGTGAGGGTGCCCGCGCCGGTTTGTCCGGCGCGGGTCATCGGCGAAGCGCCGATGCTACGGTGGGTTTCGGCGGGTTCGGGAGCGGGGGTGGTTTTCGACGAAGTGATTCGCTGTTCGGGGCGGAGGCACTTTTCGTTTTGCCAAGGGGAGGGGAATAGATTGCTTTAGGGGGTTTCTCATGAAGAAGTTTTACATTACCACCGCTATCGACTACGCCAACGGATCGCCGCACCTTGGACATGCTTACGAGAAGGTGTTGACGGACGTGATCGCGCGTTTTCGCCGACTGAAGGGGGAGGCGGTCCATTTTTTGACCGGGCTGGACGAGCATGGGCAGAAGGTGCAGCAGACGGCCCGGGCGCGAGGGATCGAGCCGATCGAGCTTTGCGACGAGGCGGCGGAGGCTTTTCAAGGGCTTTGCGAGCGGCTTTCGATTTCAAACGACGATTTTATCCGGACGACGGAGACGCGTCACAAGGAGGTGGTGCAGGCGCTTTTGCAGAAGTTGTTCGACGAGGGGAAGATTTATAAGGCGAATTACAAAGGTTATTACAGCACGCGGGCGGAGCAGTTTTTGCAGGAGAAGGATAAGGTCGATGGGGCGTGGCCGAGCCATTTCGGGGAAGTGGTGGAGATCACGGAATCGAATTACTTTTTTAAGCTGAGCGAGTATCAGGATTGGCTGGTCGGGTTTATTCGGGAGAACGAGCGGTTTATTTTTCCGCGATTCCGGCAGCGGGATGTGTTGGAGTTTTTGAAGGAGCCGATCAACGATTTGTGCATCTCGCGTCCGAAAGAGCGTTTGGAGTGGGGGATTGAGCTGCCGTTTGATTCGGGTTATGTGACGTATGTTTGGTTCGACGCGCTGGTGAATTATATTTCGGCGGTCGGTTACGGGACGGAGAAATTCGCGGAGTGTTGGCCGGTCGATTTTCATGTGATCGGGAAGGATATTTTGGTGCCGCCGCACGCGGTGTATTGGCCGATCATGTTGAAGGCGTGCGGAATCGAGCCGCCGAAGAGTTTGCTGGTGCATGGCTGGTGGCTGAAGTCCGGAGAGAAGATGGCCAAGAGCACGGGGAACATCATCAATCCGCTCGACTTGATCGATCAGTTCGGGGCGGACGCTTTTCGGTATTTCGTGATTCGCGAGATGAACGTCGGGCAGGACAGCGATTTTTCGATCGATCTTTTCATGAGCCGCTATAACAGCGATCTGGCCAACGATCTGGGGAATTTGGTCAGCCGGACGCTCAACATGGGCGGGCGTTATTGCGACGGAGTTTTGCCGCAAGCGACGGTGAGTGAGGAACCGGAGCAGACGATTCGTCAGGCGTGGGAGGAGACGCGGAATTCGGCGCTGGAGCTTTACGAAGGGATGCAGTTTCACACGGCGCTCGACAAGGCGTTCGCGTTCATTCGCTCGATCAATCGTTACGCGGAAGTGCGTGCGCCTTGGAAGTTGGCGAAATCGTCGGCGCCGGAGGATCGGGCGAAATTGGAAACGTCGTTGGCGACGATGGCGGAGGCGCTTCGGCTGGGGGCGACTTTGATCGCGCCGGTGATGCCGACGATTTCGGCGCGGGTGCTCGAGCTGGTGGGGGCGAGCGAGGCGGAGAATTGGAGCGAGGAATTGCAATGGTCGGACCGGTTGGCGGGGAGGAAATTGGCGGAGCCGGTGATTTTGTTTCCGCGTCCGCAAAAGGAAGAATGAGGAAATGCGGATTTTGGATTTTGGAATGCGGATTGGAGACGGAGGCTTGGGCTCTGTTTTTAACCACTAATGGACACTAATCCACACGAATACTTTAGGTTCTGCTGGGGGGTGGCAGTTTGGAGAAATTCAAAATCTAAAATCTACAGTTCCAGATGCGGGTAGTTTCTCAAGCGAAGGGGAGCCGGCGGGGGTTGGCGGAGTTGGTGGCGTTTCTGGAGGGTTGCCGGGAGGAGGCGAGACGGGACGGGCGGTTTCGGATCGCGCACATTTCTTTGCAGGTTTCGCATATCGATCCGTTGGCGGTGTTGGAGTCGATTTTTGAACCGGCGGAACTTCATTTCTACCTGGAAAAAAGCGGGAAGGACGAAGCAATCGCCGGGGCGGATGGAGTGGTGAGTTTGCGGACCAGTGGCGGGGAACGGTTTCGGGAGGCGAAGGGATTTGTCGCGGAAATGCTGGCGCGGACGATTTGTATTGGCGATATGGAGGCGGCGTTCGCGGGTCCGCATTTTTTTTGCGCGTTCGGATTTTTCGACGAGGCGGAGGAGGGAAGTCCGTTTCCGGGAGCGACGGTTTTTCTTCCGCGCTGGCAGGTGGCACGTCGCGGCGAGGAGTTTAGCGCTGGGGCGAATTTGCGGATCGACGCTGACGCGGATGTCGCGTTTTTGGCGGAGAAGGTCTGGCGGGCGCATGCGAAATTTTCCTCTTTCGATTACGCGAAGCCGGCGGGGATGGCGGTGTCGTTGGCGTTGGGGGCGAATGTGGAGAAAAGCTCGACGCCTCGGGACGTTTTCGAACGGGGCGTGGGGAGCGCGTTGGAAGCGATCGGGCGGGGGGATTTGCGAAAAGTGGTTTTGGGGCGGGCGCTGGATCTGGATTTGCCGGACGAGTTGAATCCGTTGCACGCGCTGAACCGGTTGCGGATGGCGCATTCGAATTGTTTTACGTATTCGGTGGCGAATGGGCGCGGGCAGTCGTTTATCGGCGCGAGTCCGGAGCTTTTGGTGCGGCGGGAGGGGGACCGGTTGCAGACGGAGGCGCTGGCGGGTTCGGCGCCGCGCGGCGGAACGGCTTCGGAGGACGCGGCGCTGGCGGAGGAGTTGTTGCGGAGCGAAAAGAACGGGCGGGAGCACCGGATCGTGATCGATTCGATTCGGCGGAGATTGGGGAGTTTGCCGGTGGAGGTAGAGGTTTCGGCGCAAACGCGGCTGTTGCAGTTGTCGAATGTGCAGCATTTGCGGACGCCGGTGACGGGGATTGTTTCGGGGGATTTGCACTTGTTCGATGTCTTGGCGGAATTGCATCCGACGCCGGCGGTGGGAGGAACTCCGCGGGAGGCGGCCCGGGAGGCGATTCGGGAGTTGGAGGATTTTTCGCGGGGGCTTTATGCCGGGGCGATCGGATGGATCGATGGGGCGGGAGACGGGGAATTTACGGTGGCGATCCGGTCGACGTTGATCGATGGACGGCGGGCGCGGTTGTATGCCGGGGCGGGAATCGTGGCGGGATCGGATCCCGGGCACGAATGGGCGGAGACGGAAGTGAAGCTGCGGGCGATGCGGGAGGTTTTGTCGACGGATCGGCCGGATGGGAACGGGTGATTTTCGGGGGCGGTTTAGGTTTTGAAGTGGGTTCGGCGGTAGGCGTGCGGGGTTTGGTTCATTTGTTGGCGGAACAGCCGGGTGAAGCTGCTGTGGTCGTAGAAGCCGGTGCTGAGGGCGATGTCGGTGATCGGCTGGTTGGTGTTGGCGAGAAGTTCGGCGGCGCGAAGAACACGGATTTTGACGAGGTAGGCGCGGGGAGTGGTTTCAAAAACCTCTTGGAATTTGCGTTCGAAGTGGCGGACGGAGAATCCGGTCATGGCGGCTAATTCGGATACCGTGATCGTATCGGCGTAATTCCGGCGGATGTGGTCGATCGCTTTTTGGATGTCGAGGTAGGGCTGGATGCTGCGTTTGGTGTTTTCGTAAATCCGGATGGTTCCGCAGACTCCGCAACTGTTTCCGCGTTCGTCGAAAATGGGGAATTTGTTGGTGGTATGGAGTTCGGCGATTCCTTGTTTGCTGGGGAAGAGTTCGAGCAGGTTCAGGAGAGGTTCGCCGGTTTCCAGAACGTAGAGATCGTCGGCGCGGAATTTTTCGGCCATGAAGCGGGGGAAAATTTTGCGGTCGGTTTGCCCGATCACATCTTCGACGCGGGAAAATCCGAGATGTTTCGCGAACGGCGTGCTGACGGACATGAGGATGCCCTCCTTGTTTTTCGCGAAGAACATGACTTCGGGAATGTGTTCAAACAAGCGAGCGATCTCGCCGCCGCCTTTCATGGAATGCAACCATTCCGGTCCGTGGAGCGAAGGTAACATGGGGCAAAAGCGTAGAACGGGAACGGGGCTTTACAAGCGCTTTTACGCCGAGAGCGGATAACGCGAAATTTGGCGATGGCGGAAAAATACCAATAATAGACGCATTCATACAAGCTCCGGCTTGCTCCAATATGGTAGTTTGGAGGGAGACTGAAACAGGTGTTGATGTCGGATGAGCTGGCATCATCTAACCCCGAAATTGTGAGAAAGGTCTGCTGCTATGAATGTACCTGCTCGAAAACGCGAAGGTTTTACTCTGATCGAGTTGCTGACGGTAATTGCCATTATTGGCATTTTGGCCGCGATATTGATTCCCATTGTGGAAAAAGCCCGTGAATCGGGAAGACGGGCCGTTTGTGTGAGCGGCATTCGTCAGATCGGAATGGCGGCTCATGTTTATGCCACCGAGCATAACGATCGTCTCCCGGATATGCAGGGAGTGGGAAATTGGTCGTGGGATGTGCGCGTCGGCGTGATGGACGATTTGCTGAATATCGGCGGCGGCGAATGGGATATGTTTTTCTGTCCCTCGGGTGGCTACGACGACGCGAGACGCCAGGAAATGTATGAGCGTTTCGTCAGTTCGACGGATCCGG
The DNA here is from genome assembly GCA_964544025.1 of uncultured Opitutales bacterium. Lineage (GTDB taxonomy): Bacteria > Verrucomicrobiota > Verrucomicrobiia > Opitutales > T3Sed10-336 > CAZJCL01. The sequence continues at coordinate 7,510 of CAZJCL010000010.1, forward strand.
ACAGTTTCCGCCCGACGAGTTATGTGCTGCTTTTCAACAACCCTCCGGGCATTCCCGAGCGATACCATAATGAGCGAATCGGCGAACCCGAACCGCCCGCCGGCCGGCGCGAGACGAATTACCAGACGGAGGCCCAGCGCGAGTTGGCTGTGGACGCGGTGATGGATCAGGGGGGCAAATTCACCGGACTCACCGGTGGCTTATCGTTTGCGCACCAAAGCAATCACATGGACGGCGGCGCGCCGGCGGGTGGAAACGTGGTTTTCCTCGACGGCCATGTCGAATGGCGTCCCTTCACCGCGATGGAAATGAGAGCGCCCGGTCATGCGAATTTCTGGTGGTAACGCGCGTCATTTATCTTTCGAACAAACTCTCTCAGCCTCAATGAACATTGTCTCTTAAATGTCCCTAAAATCATGAAAAAATCCCTCTCGTCTCTCCATTCGCATCTCCTCGGCGCGGTTGCCGGGGCCATGCTGTTTACGGGCGTCACGGCCTTCGCGGATACAGTGGCGCACTACCGGTTCGAAGGAACCCCCGGCGAGGCCGCGTCGGCCGGCGCGATCGACTCTTCTCCCAACGGCTACGATTTGACCGTCGTGAACGGGGCACCGGCTTATTCGGCCGACGCTCCCGTCATTTTTGGTGAATCGAACGGCTCCTCGGTCGACTTTCTCCCTTCTCAAAACGCGTTTCTCGGAACGGTGGGCGATGGTTTGAGTCAGGAGGAGTTCGGCGATTTTACTGTGGAAACCTGGGTCAACTTCCGAAATCCGGGTGGCTGGCAGACGATGGTTTCGAAAACCGACTCCGCCGGGGATGGGCACAACAACCGTCCGCAGGCCTTGTTTATCCTCCTGAAGAGTGGAAGCGAAAACCGGTTTTGGGCGGAATTGACGAACAAGGAGAATCAGACGCTGCAAATCACGGGCGGACCGGTGGTCACCGCCAACCGATGGTACCATGTGGCCGCTGTCGGCGATACGACGGCGGGGACTTTGACGCTTTACGTCGACGGCGAAGCCGTGATTTCCAACCGCGACTACCCGGATATGGCCGATTACACGGGTATGCTCGAAGGCACGCAGATGCCGTGGTCGATCGGCCGGACGACGTTCGCTGGAAATCCAGGAGACTGGGTGAACGGTAAAGTGGACGAGGTTCGGATCACCAGAGGCGTGCTCCATCCATCCGAATTTCTGGTCGAGCGCACGTTCACCGAACATCCGGAGGACGTCGTCGCGCATGCCGACGCATCCGTCACCTTCAGCGCGAATTTCGTCTCCAACGATCCGGTTCCGGCGACCCTTCAGTGGCAGGTTTCGACCAACGACGGCGCAAGCTGGAGCGACATCGCCGGCGCGAACGCGGCTTCGTATACCATCGCCGCCACGACTGTGGCCCAGAACCGCAATCAGTACCGGCTCAAGGCTACGACGGCGGACCTGACGGTTGTTACCAGTAATACCGCACTTTTGCGCGTGGGTGACGGTGTGGCACCGCCCGCGACGAATGTGGTCGCTCTTTACTCGTTTGACGAAGGTCCGGCTGGCGAAAGCGTTCCGAACGCCCAGGACAGCGTGAATGGGCACCATCTCACGAACCGTGGAGGTGCGCCGACCTATTCCGAACTTATTCCCGAGGGGGTCGAGGGCAATCAGTTCTCGCTCGACGTGATCCCTGATCGGACCTGGATTGGAGGAACGCGCGGCGATAGTTTGAGCTCCGTAGATTGGCACGATTTCACCGTCGAAGCCTTTGTTCGGTTCAACAGCATGGGTGGGTGGCAACAGATCATCGGCCGCGACGACCTCGACAATCAGAATAACGCCCTCGAGTCCCTGTTCCGTATCGATAAGACCGATGGAAATTTGATGCGGGTGGTGGCTTTCAATCGGGAAGGGCAAGGTCTCTTCCTCCACACCTCCTTCGGATACTCGCAAGGAGAGTGGACGCACATCGCGGTGGTCGGTGATACCTCCAAGGGAACCCTCTCGGCTTATGCCAATGGCGAGTTGGTCGGATCGGTGAACAATTATGACGGCCTGCTGCCATCCGATTCGCCGTGGACGATCGGGCGCGGGCAGTGGGGTGCCGGCGAGGCCGATTTCGTGAACGGCCAGATCGATGAAGTTCGTTTCAGCGACGCGGCTCTGACGCCCGTTCAATTTATGAACTTCAACCATTCGGTTCTCCGGATCGCCGAAGATCCGGACGACTTCACCGAACGCGAGGGCCGCGAAGCCACTTTCCATGTTTTGGCTGGGGGCGGAGGCACCGGCGAACTGACTTATCAATGGCAAGTGCTGACACCCGGCGCTACGGACTGGGTGGATGTTGCCGGCGCGACTGAAGCGACCTACACCATCGAAGCGATCACGGCTGCCGACAACGGCAACCAATACCGCGCCATCGCTTACCGGGATGGCGACTTCGAGATCAGCGACTCGGCGACTCTGACTGTCTTGGAGCCGCTCTTTGAAATCGCGCGCCATCCGGAGGATCTTATTGTCTGGTCCGGCCGTCCGGCCATTTTCCGCCCGGAAATTCTGACCAGCATCCCGACGACGACGTTCCAGTGGGAAGTCTCCACCGACGAGGGCGAGACCTGGAGGGAGATTTCCGGCGCTACGACCGAGGTTTACACGATTGCGGAGACTCCGCTCGCGAACGACGGGAATCAATACCGGTTGGTGGCCAAGGCCGGAGCAGACTGGGTTTTGACCACCAATGCGGCCTCCTTGCGGGTCGGAGATATTTCCATCGCTCCGGAACCTGTCGAAGGGGTGGTCGCGCACTACCGTTTCGAGGAAGGACCGGATCGCGGTCTCGTTGCGGGAGCGACCGATTCATCCGGAAATGGACACAACCTTACCGGTATCGTTGGCGCCCCGCGCTATACGACACTGATTCCGCACGGCGGCATTCCGAATTCCGGCGAACTGAATGAATACGCGCTCGATCTCCGGAACGGCAACCATGCCGTTCAAGGCGTGGCGGGCGACAACCTGAGCCGTGTGGTTTGGGATGACTTCACCTTTGAAGCGTGGGTCAGGTTCTCCGGCCTCGCGGGTTTCCAGCAGATCATTGGCCGGGACGATATTGGCAACGAAAACAACAACGATCACTCGCTGTTCCGTTTCGAGCACGATCCGGCTCCCTGGGGGAATGCGATTCGCGTTCACGCAAGCAAGCGCAGCGGCGGTTTTATCGTTGTCAGCACGCCCGGGATTTTGGTTGCGAACGAATGGCTTCACATGGCGGTTGTCGGCGATGTGGAGAGCGGGACGATGCGCGTCTACCTCAACGGCCGGGAGGTCGGATCGGCGACCGGCTACGACGGATTGTTCATTCCCGAATCGAACTCGCCCTGGACCATCGGACGCGGGCAGCATTGGGAATCCCACTTCGACTTCGTCGACGGTGTGATCGATGAGGTTCGTATGAGTTCGGTGGCGTTGGAGCCGACGCAATTCCTCAACTTCACGCACGCGATTCTGAACTTCGCTCACCATCCGGCCAGCGTGACTATCGCGGCAGGCGGTTCGGCCACCTTTAGCGCGCAGGCTGCCGGAGGCGGAAACGCTTCGGTTAGCTATCAGTGGCAGGTTTCGCAGGATGAAGGGGAAACCTGGACGAACATTTCGTTCGCGAATCACGCGACTTATACGAAAGCCAACGCTCGCACATCGGAGGATGGCAATCAATACCGGGTCGTCGCTTCCCGTGGCGACGAGATCGCGATCAGTGAAGCGGCGACGTTGACGGTGACGCCTTATGCCGCTCCGGTGGTGGTCACAGGACTCGGTGCCGGTCAATTGGCTTTCGATGGAGATACGCACTCGTTCTTCGTGCAAGCGACCGGCGCGGGCACTTTGACCTATCAATGGCAGCTTGACGGCGAGGACATCGCGGGCGCCACCGGCAGCACTCTGCATTTGGGTGCCGTCGATCTGAGTATGGACGGGAATCTCTACTCCGTGATCATTACGGATCAGGCCGCCGCGCAGGAAGGTCTTGACCCGACGAGCGTGACGGTTTCGACCGAGTTGACTGTTGTTTCTCCGCATTCGGGAGCGATCAGCCTCAACATCAACGGCGCGTCCGATAACTGGGCTCCTTTCACCGGGCAAGGCGTTGAGTTCAACCCATATGAAGTTGCGGGTATTGTTCCGGTCGCGAACTGGAATAACACCCCCTTCCGAGTGGCGACGGAGACTTTGGCGATGCCCTTGGTTGACGACCTTGGAGTGGCGACAACCGCGACAGCGACCTGGAGTGCGAATAATCCGTGGGGCGCTCGCTGGATCGGCGGCGGGGCCGCGGCGAACAAGCAAGGCAGTCAGAAACTTTTCCACGGCTACATCGAGCGCCGGGAAGGTTCGACGGTGACGATCTCGGATATTCCGTACAGCAGCTATGACGTCTATGTGTATCCGATGGGTGTCGATGGCTTGCCGAGTGAATACATCCGGCGGATCACGGTCGCCAATGATAGCGAACCAGCCGTATCCCGGACTGTCTACGGGAGAAACTACGGTGATTCCAACCTTTTCCCGATTCCGCTGTACTTGGCGAGCGGCGAGACGTTGGAGGAAGCACAAGGACGCGGTCTTGCGACGGTCTTCCGGTTCGAAGGAATGACGGGCGCGAACATCACGATCACTCACAACGATGAAGTCGGGCACAACCTGGGCGGCATCGCGGCGGTTTCGATCGTGAACACGGGAGCTCCGGCGCGTCCGAGAATCGTCTCCTGGCCAACCGCTCAGTTCGTGGCGGCCGGCTCCAGCGGGAACCTCTCGGTTTCGGCTGAATCGGCGAGCGGCGGATCGCTCTCCTACGAGTGGACCCGGGACGGAGCGACCGTCGGCAATAGCGCCGCGCTTCCGCTCGGTTCCTTCACATCGGGCGATTCCGGCTGGTATACGGTCACGGTGACCGACATTTCCACCGGTGCGATTAACGAAGCGACGGTTCCGGTCGTCATCGTCGACAGCTCCGGATACGCCTTAATCAGCGCCGACGCCGGACCTTCCGAAGTCAGCTTCCGGCCCGCGGCGGAGCCAGAGTACCGTCCGATGGCGGGGCATGGAAGCTTGCGGGCCGATGGATCTCTCTTCGATGTCAACGGACCTGACGACATCGGAACAGGCACCACGTACTGGGCGACGTTGCCGGAGGGAATGCTGAATCCAACTTATCGGAATCTCGCCGACGCGGCGGGGATCGCTCTGCCGGGCGTGACATTCTCGGTGACGGGAGTCGGCGGCCAGCACAATGTTCTCGGCGGCGGCGGAATGGATGGCGGTTTCGACCAATTTTCGAATCCGTTGTTGCGCGATTATATCTTCTCGACCGGCGACAACTCGATGACCATGACGGTCGGCGGTTTGAAAGCCTTCGCCGGGCGGAACGTGAAGCTGGTGGTTTACGCCGTCGGGCGCGAAAGCAAGGATTGGACAATCCCGGATTCGGACAGCGAAAAAGGGATCCAGAACGATATCGCGACCGTGACGCTGGCGGCTCAGAACAGTCCCACCGGGGAGGCTCAATCGGGTGTGACCGACTTGACCGAAGGACGGGATCTTGGCTTCAACGACAAGGCTTATGTCACGTTCGACGCGGTGGTTGCTCCGAACGGAACCATCACCTGGGAAGTCGGTCCGGTGCCGGGCGAGCCGGGATTGAACGCCTTCAACGGGTTCCAACTGCTCGTGACGAACGAGGGCGAAGGTCCGATTTACACGGCGCTGGAAACCTGGTTGATCGATCACTTCGGAACGGCCGAGCCGAGCGGCGACGCGGCTTTCGACGCCGATCCGGATGGAGACGGTCTGAACAACTTGCTGGAATACGCGTTGGGCGCGAACCCGACGGATGCCAGCGACGGCCGGTCTGCGGTGACGAGCGCGCTGGCTGGAGGGTTTTTAACGCTGACGTTCCAACATGTCGCCGACGATTCGCTGGTCTACTCGATCGAGGCGGCCGACGATCTCGGAAGTTGGACGGCGGTTCACACTTACCCCGCGTTCACGGACGCTGGGGAGGAAACCTACACGGATTCCTCGCCGGCAAGCGGTTTCGTGCGACGCTTCCTGCGGCTAAACGTGAGGTTGCAGGAGTAAAAGAGAGAAGCAGGCGGACCGGAGCGCTGGAAATCCCGGCGCTCCGGTTTTCTCCGCCGGTCCGGGTCCACAAACTTTTCTTCAGATGCCAAAAGTGATCTCCTATTTCATGTCCATTTTTTCTCCGAGTTATCGATCCTTCTCGTTTTGTTTCTTTGCCGCCATCGCGGCGATCGCCACATTCGCGCCGGGGCAGGCACGCGCGGATCGGGTTTACACTTTCGAAACGACGATGCAGGGATTCACGGGAATCGGCGGGGAAATCGACGGATTGCGGAATCCGGTTTTGAGCGCGAAGAAAGGGGAAAAGGTCAGGATCAATATCGTGAACGGCGAATTGATGGTGCACGACGTCGCGCTGGAACTGCACGGCGTGGCGAGCAAACAGATTCTGGAGAAGGGCGAGAAGGCGTTCGTCGAGTTTGTGGCGGAAAAGGACGACACCTATTATTGCACGGTTCCGGGACATCGTTTTTCGATGTCGGGACCGTTCCGGATCGTCGACGAAAACGCGCTCGCCGGTGTGCTTCCGGAGGCGGATGGGCGGCCGTTGAATTTGGATTTCGAAACGGGGACGCTGCAGGATTGGACGGTCGAGGGGGATGCTTTTGGCGGGCAGCCGGTGAAGGGAGACATGGTCGTGGCGCGCCGGGATACGGACCGGAGCAACCATCGGGGCGATTACTGGATGGGCGGTTGGGAAAAGCGGGGAGATTATCCGACGGGAATACTTACTTCCGCCGCTTTTGAAATTACGCATCCGTTTGCCAGTTTCCTGATTGGAGGCGGTCCGGACGAAGGATCGCGGGTGGAGTTAGTGTTCGTTGAGGATGAAGAAGTCTTTCTCGCGGTGCATGGTTTGCAGCGGGAGGAGATGCGGCCGGTGGTGGTGGATTTGCGGCCCCACCAGGGAAAACGGATGTTTATCCGGATCATTGACGATGAGCGCGGGCCTTGGGGTCACGTGAATTTTGACGAGTTTCTTTTCCACATGACGAGGCCGGTTTTTCCGGATGAGCGGGATCCGGCGGAGCGTTTCGAGACGAATTTGCCGCCCGTTGATATCGTCGCTCACGCCGGCCTTTCGGCGGCGGAGGCCGCGGCGGCGATGACCGCGCCGGACGGTTTTTCGGTGACTCTCGCGGCGGGGGAGCCGGATGTGGTGCGTCCGATCGGGATGGCTCTGGATCACCGGGGACGGGTGTGGGTTGCGGAAGGTCATACGTATCCGATCCGGGCGCCGGAAGGAGAGGGAAAGGATCGGATTCTGATCTTTGAAGATGAGGATGGAGATGGGAAATTCGACAGCCGGAAAGTGTTCATCGAAGGGTTGAATCTGGTCAGTGGATTGGAAGTCGGTTTCGGAGGAGTCTGGGTGGGTGCGGCGCCGTATTTGTTGTTTATTCCGGTGAGCGAGGATGGAGACACGCCAGCCGGGGAGCCGCAGATTTTATTGGATGGCTGGGGTTTTCACGATACGCACGAAACCGTGAATGGGTTTAATTGGGGGCCAGATGGTTGGCTTTGGGGAACACACGGAATCTTTACTCATTCCCGGGTTGGAAAGCCGGGAACTCCGGATGAGGAGCGGATTCCGATCAATGCCGGTTTCTGGCGGTTTCATCCGCAAGATCATCGCTTCGAAGTCGTCGCGCACGGAACAAGCAATCCGTGGGGAATCGACTTCGACGATTACGGGGAAGCCTTCGCGACGGTTTGCGTGATTCCGCATCTTTTCCATGTGATTCCGGGAGCGCGTTATCATCGTCAGGCCGGGGAACATTTCAATCCGCACACTTACGAGGACATCAAGACGATCGCGGATCACGTGCATTGGGCGGGAGATCAGGGGCCGCACCGGGGGAATCGGCGATCGGGATCGGCGGGCGGCGGACACGCGCATGTGGGGGCGATGATTTATTTGGGCGGACATTGGCCGGAGGAATACCGGAACCGGATTATTATGCACAACGTTCATGGTTTCCGGAGCAATAGCGATATTCTGGAACGGAAAGGATCGGGATATGTGGCGCATCATGGTCCGGATTTCGTGATGGCGAATGACGCGTGGTTCCAGGGGTTGAACTTTCGTTATGGACCGGGCGGTTCGGTTTACATGAACGATTGGTATGATAAGAACCAATGTCACTCCACTAATCCGGATGTGCATGATAAGACTCTCGGGAGAATTTATCATATAAAGCACGAGAACGATGTTTTCGAGAAAGTGGATTTGCGGAAGAAAACGTCGCTGGAGCTGGCGGAGTATCAGCTGCATAAGAACGATTGGTATGTGCGGCATGCCCGGCGGATTTTGCAGGAGCGGGGGCCGGATCCGGAGGTACACGCGGCGTTGGGGAAGATTTTGGAGACGAATCCGGATGTGACGCGGAAGTTGCGGGCGATGTGGGCGCTGCATGCTACCGACGGTTTGGATCAGCGGCGACTGATCCGCTTGTCGGAAAGTCCGGAGGAGCAGGTGCGGGCGTGGGCGGTTCGTTTGCTGGCGGACGAGGGGAATTTCGCGAACGCGGTTTTGGAGCGTTTCGAAACGATGGCGTCGGAAGACGATTCGGCTTTGGTGCGCTTGCGGCTGGCTTCGGCGTTGCAGCGGATTCCGGCGGAGGATCGCTGGAATATTTTGCGGGAATTGGCGGGCCGGGAGGAAGACGCTCAGGACGCGAACATTCCGTTGATGTTGTGGTATGGCATGGAGCCGTTGGTGCCGTTGGATCCGGAGCGGTCGCTGGAGGTGGCGATGGGGGCGGAGGTTTCCCGGTTGCTTCCGTTCACCTTGCGGCGCATTTCGGCGTTGGGGTCGGAGAAAGCGCGGGTGATTTTGACATCCGCTTTGACGAATAAGAAGGAATCCGACCGGACCGCCGCGATCCGGAAGACGTTGTTGGTTTTGGACAAGGAGGGCGCGGACCAATGATTCGACGGGAGCGGCGGTGGAGGACGGCGCGGGGCAAGCTGCGGGTTGCTTTTCGCGTCGCCCTCGTCTGCTTGGCACCGCCGATGGCTTTCGCGACGGAATGGGTTCGGCCGGGGATGAATTCGGGGCCGGGCTTGTGGGGAATCGAAGGCGGGTTGAAATTCGCGATTTCGCCTTATGGTTTCACGGGGGGAAACGGCGGGCCGCGGGGTTTGATCCGGCTCGGTTATCCGGTGCATCCAGGCGGCGGGTACGACCTGATTAATTTCATCGCGGTGGAGCCGGTGGTGAACGGGCATAAAGGATTTAGCGAATTGGAGCGGAGCCAGCTCGACGATGTTCAGGGGAAGCGGATGTGGACGGATAATCTTCACGAGCCGGGGAATCTGTGGAATCCGGAGCCGGGAGTGGAGCAGTTGGATGTGTTGCTCCGTGTGGAGCGCTTTTTGAATGGGGCTCATGCGTATTTGATGATTTCGCAGCGCAGCGACGCGCCGGACGAAATACGGCTGGCGATTCATGCGGAGCCGGGAAGCGCGCCGATGGAATACTGCATCCTCACCGCGACGATGGGAAACAAGGTGCGAGCGCGGGAGTTGTGGATTAACCAGGAGACGGTAAGCAGTTTGGAATTGTATCCGAGCTATCGGGGTTCGGATTTTGCGCCGCACAGTTTTTACGATTTGGGGCGGCTTCGTAGAACGGCGGAAGGAGGCGTGATCGCGGCGATAACGACCGACGAGGAGGAAGGGACGCGAGTCGTGCCGTGGCCGGCGGCTGCCCACTGGAATTACCGGGGCGCGAAGGTGACGCAATATTGGAGGAAGCCGAAGGGGACGTTTCGCGGCGATCTGCATGTGGCGGTGAACGCGCGTTACACTTATTGGATGTCGAATACGCCGATTCCCGGGGGGATTTCTTACGAAAACTTCGAGATGCGGGAGCGGTTTTTCGAAGGGCAATCGTTTACGTTCGGCATCACGCGGAAAACGCCGGCGGAGATTGGATTGGGCGCGGCAACGGCGGTGGCGCATTTTCGTTTCGAGGAAGGGGAGGCGGGATCGGCGGCGACCGAGGCGTTCGATTCGTCGGGAAGTAATCACCATTTGGAGATTGAGGGAGAGCCGGTGTTCTCGAGCGACGTTCCCGTGGCGACTTTGGTTCCGCCGGGGCGGAGAAACGGGTTGGCGATGGAGTTCGGCGAGGGTTTGAACGGAATGGTGGGGAAGGTGGACGAAGGTTTGAGCTTGGTCGATTTCGAGGATTTTACGGTGGAGGCGTGGGTTCGCCTTCATGACTTGGAAGGATGGCAGACGCTGGTGGCGCGGCTCGATTCGACCGGGCGGCGGCGGTTGGGCCCGGAGCCGCTGTTTCAGCTGGCGAAAGGCGGCGCGGACAATCGTTTTCACCTGAAGCTGGCGGGGCGCGACGGATCTTGGATGGAAATTGCGGGCGGACCGGCGGTTGAGCAGAATACTTGGTACCATGTGGCGGCGGTTGGGGACGCGGGAGCGGGGAAAATTTCGCTTTATGTGAACCGGCAACTGGTGGCTACGGAGGACGGTTTTACGGGATTGTATCGGCCGTCGCCGGCGGTGCCGTGGGCGATCGGGCGCTCCTCCTATGACGGGAATCCGCTGCATTGGCTGAATGGAACGGTCGACGAGATTCGCATCAGCGACGTGGCGTTGGAGCCGGCGCGGTTTTTGGCGGAGTTTTCGATCACGGGTCAACCGGAGGATGTGGTTGCGTGGTCGGGAGAGGATGTGGAGTTTAGCGGGAAGGTCGTGGGGACGGTTGCGAGTTATCAGTGGGAAGTTTCGACGGACGAGGGCTCGACGTGGGCCGCGATTTCCGGCGCGACGGAAGCTTCCTATCGACTGGAATCGGTGCCGCACGGAGCGGACCGGAATCAGTATCGGCTCGTGGTCGTGGGACGTTTTGGGGAGACGGAAATCAGCGATGCGGCGCTGTTGCGGGTGGGGGATGCGGACGCGGCTCCGGTTCCGCGGAATGTGGTGGCGCATTATCGTTTTGATGAAGGGAATTTGACGAGCATTGCGACGGGTGCGCTGGATTCGTCGGGAAACGGGCGGCATTTGGTAAGAGTTATTGGAGCTCCGCGTTATTCGTCGTCGGCACCCGGTTATGGGCTTCCGCGAGTGGAGGAGGGTTTTTCGCTCGATCTAGCGGGCGGGCAGAACGCGATTCAAGGGACGGATGGCGATTCTTTAAGCCGGGTGGAGTGGAATGATTTTACGATAGAGGCGTGGGTTCGTTTTGCGGATATGAATGGGTGGCAGCAGATTGTCGGGCGGGATGATCGTGGAGACCAGAACCGGGATCCGCATTCGCTGTTCCGTCTGGAGAAAACGATCGACGACACGTATCGGGTCGTTGCGTATGGCCGTGATGGAAGGGGATTGTTTTTGGATACGGAGTATCGTTTCGTTCCGATGGTTTGGACTCATTTGGCGGTGGTCGGCGACACCGGAGCGGGGACGATGACGGCTTTTGTGAATGGGAGAGCGGCGGGTTCGGTCGGCGGGTTTACCGGTTTGTTTCATCCGAATCCGAGGACGCATTGGACGATTGGGCGGGGGCAGCATGTCGGGCTTCATTTCGATTGGGTGAACGGACAGATCGATGAGGTGCGTTTTAGCGGGGCCGCTTTATCGCCGGTGGAGTTTTTGAATTTTTCGCAGGCGGTTTTGCATTTCGCCGCTCATCCGGAGGACGTATCGGTAACGGGCGGAGAGGAGGCGGTGTTCACGGTGTTGGCGGGCGGCGGCGGGCAGGAGGAGTTGGTTTATCGTTGGGAGGTTTCGGATGATGGCGGCGGGACGTGGTCGGAAGCTTTACGGGCGAACCGGCGTGGGAATCCGAACGAGCTTGTTACGATTCCGCGCCACGGCGACCGGTATCGGGCGATCGCGTCGCGGGCTGGCGACAGCGCGATCAGCGAAGTGGCCGTGGCGAGCGTCGAGCGGGCGATCGATGCCTGGCGCCAGATTTTCTTCGGAACGATCGTTGATGCGGGGGAGGCGGCACTTGGAGCGGATCCGGATGGAGACGGGCTCAGCAATCTTTTGGAATACGGGCTGGGGCTCGACCCGACATCGGCCGGCGATAGCGGCGACGCGTTTTACGTCGGGGAAGATTCCGGCATTCTTTCGCTGACATTCAATCATATCGCGGATCCAGACCTGATCTACGAGGTGGAAGCCGCGAGCGATCTTGTGAATTGGGCGGTGGTGAAAACGTTTGGCGCGTTTTCCGCGAAAGGGACGGCCCAATACAGCGAACCTTTTGGCGGCGCGAAACGACGTTTCCTCCGTTTAAGCTTAACCTTGCTGCAATGATTCACGCACAAACAGGTACTCAATATGACCCAAAAAAATATTAATATCGCTTTGGTTGGACTTGGCTTCGGCGCTGAGTTTATCCCGATTTATCAACGCCATCCGCGGGCGAATCTGTATGCGATTTGTCAGCGCACGAAGAGCAAACTCGATGCGACCGGCGACGCTTTTGGAGTGGAGCGGCGTTATACCGATTACGAGGAACTGCTGAAAGATCCGGAGGTCGACGCGGTTCATATCAATTCGCCGATTCCGGACCACGGTCCTCAAACGATCGCCGCGTTGGAGGCGGGGAAGCATGTGGCTTGCACGGTTCCGATGGCGACGAGCGTAGCGGATTGCCGGAAGATCGTGCAGTTGGTGCGGAAGACGGGGCTGAAATATATGATGATGGAGACGGTGGTTTACAGCCGGGAGTTTCTGTTCATCAAGGATCTTTTGGAGAAGGGGAAACTGGGGAAGGTGCAATTTTTGCAGGCGAGTCACCAGCAGGATATGGATGGCTGGCCGAATTACTGGCCGGGTTTGCCGCCGATGTGGTATGCGACGCATTGCGTCGGACCGGTGGCGGGATTGTTGAATTTGACGGCCGAAGTGGTTTCCTGTTTCGGCTCGGGAACGATTCGGGAGGAGTTGATCGAGAAATATGGTTCGCCGTTCGCGGTGGAGTCGGCGCATATCGGATTTCGGGATTCGGATGTGAGCGCGCGGGTTTACCGGTCGCTTTTCGATGTGGCGCGGCAATACCGGGAAAGTTTCGACGTTTACGGTTCGGAAGCTTCGGTGGAGTGGCCGTTGATCGAGGATGAGCCGCTGGTTTTGCACCGGGCGAAGTTGCCGGAGAAGAAGAT
>CAZJCL010000010.1:20885-23036 GCA_964544025.1 uncultured Opitutales bacterium
CGGAACAAGCAATGCTCATTGGCTTGAAATTCGCGGGCTTCGGCGGGTGATTCGGTGTTATTGGGTGGGAAAGCAATGAGTTGTTCGTCGCATTCAGTCATTGTTCCGCGGGTGAAATTCGAATACGGTCGGGCAGGGTTTTGATTAACTCGGGGATACACAAACTATATGACTTTGGAACAATTTGGGGTTTTGCTGCTGATTGGAGCAATTGCGGGCTGGTTGGCGGGATTGATGATAAAGGGGGGCGGATTCGGGGTTTTGGGTAACATTATCATCGGCGTGCTGGGGGCGGTGTTTGGGGGCTGGCTTTTCGGTGTGCTAGGAATTTCGGTTGGAAATCAGTGGGTCGGTTCGCTGATAACGGCAGTTGTGGGAGCCGTGATTCTCGTGTTTCTTCTTGGGCTCATCAGGAGGAAATAGCCGCTTCTCTAAATGAAGAATTGTCCGTTTTGCGCGGAAGAAATTCAGGATAACGCTATCAAGTGCAAGCATTGCCACGAATTTCTTGACGCGAGAACGCGGCCCGTTTCGGCCTCGCCTGCGGTGCCGTGGTATTTCCGAACTCCGTTTATAATCCTCATGGTTGCTTGCGTGGGACCATTTGCGCTGCCGTTGATTTGGTGGCGGCCGGGACTTGGGAAAGGCTGGAGGATCGGGCTTACCATTGTGATTTGTCTGGTGACCTGGCTATTGGTTCAAGCGACAGTATTTTCTTTGCAACTGCTCTATGATACCTATGGGGAACTCTTGCGAAGCATGTAGGACTTTGGGGGAAGATGGCGGGTCGATGAGGCTTGTCTTTCGAGGGCGGGGGAATTGGTCTTTGAATGTCTCCGTTCTTTTTGCGCGAATCTTATTTGAATGAAATCGATTCTCCGTCCGCTATTTTTCTTTCTGATAATCAGTGTCGTCGGGCTCGGCAGTGGCTGCCAAACCCCAGATCGACGCGACGCGGTGCGGCGGCGGGAGTTTGTCAATTTGCTGGACGCGGTGGTGCGGATCGATGTGCGGGAGCGGACTTTCGCGAATGGCCGGGAGCAGATCGTGACGGGAGTCGGTTCGGGGGTGATTTTGTCGGAGGAGGGGCATGTGCTGACGAACGCGCATGTGGTGAGCGCGAAGGCGGTCGATATTTCGGTGACGCTTTCGAGTTTGGAGCGGGTGGGGGCGCGGTTTGTCGGGTGGGATCACTGGACGGATTTGGCGTTGATTCAGCTGGATATGGAGGAGGTGCGGGAGCGGGGGCTTTCGTTCGCGGTGGGGGAGTTTGGGAATTCGGATAACCTTTATCCGGGGCAAACGGTGTTTGCGGTGGGGACGCCGAACGGTCTGACGCGGACGGTTTCGCGGGGAATTATTTCGAATGTGAGCCGGTATTTCGAGGGAGCGGATGGGGTGCGCGGTTATGAGACGGGGTATTTTAATACGTGGCTGCAAACGGACGCGGCGATCAATCCGGGGAACAGCGGGGGGCCGCTGGTGACGGAGGACGGGCGGGTGGTCGGGATCAATACGCGCGGATATTTGGGGTCGAACAATCTCGGATTCGCGGTTCCGTCGAGCACGGCTCGGGAGGTGGTGGCGGAACTGTTGGAGTCGGGCGAGGTGGAGCGGAGTTACACGGGAATTGTGCCGGGGCCGCTGCAGGATCTGGAGGGGTTTTTCGAGATCGGGGTGAACGAGGGAATGCTGGTGGCGAGCGTGGATCCGGGATCGCCGGCGCAGCGGGCGGGATTGCGGGCGGGGGATTTGTTGCTGACGTTGGACGGGGTGCGGCTGGACGGGCGGTTTCCGGAGCAGTTGCCGCCGATCCGGAATTTGATCGCGACGTATCCGGTCGGGAGCGAGATCGAGTTTTCGGTGCGTCGCGGAGGGGAGGCGGTACCGGTGCGGCTGACGACGGAGCGGCTGGAGAGCAGGATGGGGGAGGATTGGGCGTTTGAGAGATGGGGGCTGACGGTGCGGACGGTTTCGCGGGCTTTCGCGCGGGAGCAGAATTTACGGGAGGAGGGCGGTTTTCTGGTTTTGGGAACGCAACGGGCTTTTCCGGCGGCGGAGGCGCGGTTGCAGGCGGGGGATGTGATTTTGAAGGTGAATCGCGAGAAGGTCGGTTCGCTGGAGGAGTTGAAGGCGATTTACGAGAAATCG
>CAZJCL010000010.1:23136-24972 GCA_964544025.1 uncultured Opitutales bacterium
AGCGGTAGACGCGGGTGACGCGTTTGCTGATGGCGCACATGACTTCCCAGGGGATGGTGCCGGCCCATTGGCTGAATTCGTTGATGGTGATTTCCGCCGATTCTTGTTGGCCGATGAGGGTGGCGGTGTCGCCGCAGGAAGCTTCGGGAACGTCCGAAACGTCGATCATGATTTCGTCCATCGTGACGGTTCCGAGGAGGGGGCAGCGTTTTCCGTGGACGAGAAGGAAGCCGCGGTTGCTGCGGGCGCGGGAAATGCCGTCGGCGTATCCGGCGGTGACGACGGCGATGCGGGTTTCGCGGTCGAGCCGGTGGCTTCGGTTGTAGCCAACGGTGGTGCCGGCGGGAAGGGATTTGACGACGCTTATTTTCGCGTGCCAGCTGAGGGCGGGTTTGATGCCGAAACGCTGGAGCGGGGAGTCCGAGTCGGGAAGGACGCCGAATTGGAGGAGGCCGACGCGGACGGCGTTCCAGCAGTCGTTGGCGGGGAAACTGGCGAGGCCGGAGCTGTTGTCGATGTGGAGAAGGAGGTGGTCGGTTGCGGAAGTTGGAGCGAGGCGGCGGAGGGCGGATTTGAGGCGATCGCGTTGGGTGGCGGTGAAGGCGGGGTCGTCGGAAGAGTTGGCGAAATGGGAGTAAATGCCGTCGATTCGGAGGAGCGGAGATTCGGCGAGGGCGGCGGCGAGTTTTTCCGTTTGTTCGTGCCAGATTCCGAGGCGGCCCATGCCGGTGTCGATTTTGACGTGGACCGGGAGAATGCCGCGGGTTTCCGCGAGTTTTTGGTATCGTTTCGCTTCTTCGGGAAGGGAAACGGTGGGGATGACGTTGAGTTCCCAGAGAAGCGGATCTTCGTCGGGGATGGTGGCACTGAGGAGGAGGATTGGCGATGCGGAGTCGACTTCGCGGATCTGCGCGGCTTCGGCGATGTTGGCGACGGCGAGAATTTCGGCTCCGGCGGAGCGGATCGCGGGAACGGTTTGGCGGGCGCCGAGGCCGTAGCTGTCGGCTTTGACGACGGAAATGTAGCGGATGCCGGGCGGGAGATTTTGGCGGATGCGGCGGACGTTTTCGGCGAGATTGGCGAGGTTGATCTCGGCCCAGCAGCGGTGAGGGAAAGGCGAATTCATGACGAGCGGTGGCGTTCGGCGCTCCATTTTTTGTATTCGGGAGTTTCTTGAATGAGGGCGTCGGGTTGAGCGGCCGGACGGAGAAGTTGCGTATTCAGGAAGAGGGAGGCGTGTTCGCTGAGGTTGTAGGGAATCGTCTCGGCGGGGACGGGCGGTTGGTTGCGGATGTTTTCCTCGATGCGGAAGAACGGGCCGGGGATCTCGGCGAGATCGGCGGTTTCGACGCGGCGGAGAGGTTCGGAATCGCCGGTGGGGGAAATGGTGAGGAGGTTCCAGCGGTTTCGGCGGGCGTCGGAGAGGATGTGGAAGGGCGGCTGCTGGCCGGATTGGAGGAGGATTTGGGCGAGGATTTCGTGGCTGTTGTAGAGGAAAACGGGGATTGGGCGGTTGCGGAACGTTTGCCAACCGCGGACGGCCATGGCGGCGATCCGGATGCCGAGCATGGAGCCGGGTCCTTCGCAGAAGAGGATGGAGCGGAGGTCGGCGAGGCGGATTTGCCGTTTGGCCAGAATTGTGGATACGCCTTGGAAGATACTTTTGCCGGCTTCTTCGCGGGAGGTGAACCAGGCGTCCCAGCGGCCGTCGCTCCAGAGGCCGGTTTGGATGAGCGGGCCGGAGGCGTCGATCAGGAGCGCTGGGCTGGACGGCGTCGTTGGCATTTTCGTAATGGCAAAGCGGAACATCAGAAGCCGCGCCCGGCGGGTGGTCAA
>CAZJCL010000011.1:0-6219 GCA_964544025.1 uncultured Opitutales bacterium
CACCTACCGCCTCGACCTCATCGAAATCCCAATCCCGCCCGCCACCCCCACCGAATCCACCACCCCCCAAACCCAAACCCCACAAACGGAAACACCCCAAACCGAACTCCCACAAACCCGCCGCCGCACCCGCTAATCCCCGCAAAACCTCGCCCGCCAAAGCCCGGCTCGCCAAAGCCCGGCTCGCCAGGCGCGCGTCCCGCAGCATCAGCGCGTGGCCTGAGATTCAAACACATCTCCCAAGCCGTCACGCCCCCCACGATCCCGGAAGGGATCACAGCTTGTAGCCGGTGGTTGAGCGAAGCGACACCACCGGATTCCAATAAAAACCCGACCGCACCCCGGCAGGGGTGCCAGCCTCTTCCCCCCAAGAATTCCTCGGGATTCGCAAAAATTTCGTGTCGCCCCCACCCGCCCAATCTTGACCCAGATCAAGATCCCCACCTGAAAACCCGGCGAAGCGCGCTCCCGCTCTTGTTCTTCCGGAAACGAGATGGAACTATCGTATTCCGATGAACTGTTTCGCCTCCTTCTCGAATCTCTTGGCTCAGACGAAACCCGGCGAATCCAGCCTGTGGAGCGAACCGGGCATGCTCATAACGACCGTTCTCATCGCGATCCCGCTTCTCGTGGCGACCTGGCTCATCATCGCCCAATTCAAGAACGGAAGCCGCCACCGCCTCCCCCGACAAACCCGCGACATCCACCGAACCGCCGCGTCCCGCAAATCCGCCCAAACCCCATCCGAACCCGAAATCACCGGAAGCGCCCACGGCCTCATCCGCAATGTCGACCAAGCCGGCACGATCCGATTCCTCCCGCCCAAAAAACGAATGGTTCGCCAGCCCGGCGTTCATCCGCCCGAAGCAAAACTCATTCTCTGGTATCTCACCACCGCCACTTTCTGGCTCCTCTTCGGAACCACCGTCGGCGAATACATCGGCATCAAATTCGTCGCGCCCGATGTCGACCAAATCAGCTGGTTGAGCTTCGGCCGCTTACGCCCCGTCCACACCAATTCCGTTTTCTGGGGCTGGGCCTCCCTCGCCATGATCGGGCTCGGATACTACGTGGTCGCTCTCGTCGGAAACGTCCGGCTCGCCAGCGTTCGCTGCGGATGGTGGACCCTCTGGCTGATGAATGCCGCCGTCCTCCTTGGCACAATCTGCCTCATGGCGGGGATCAACAACGGCGGCGGAGAATTCCGCGAATACATCTGGCCCGTCATGCTGTTGTTCGCCATCGCGATCGGGATCGCGTTGTGGAATTTCGTCGCCACCATCGCCCGCCGCCGCACCGAAGAAATATACATATCCAACTGGTACATGGTCGCCGCACTCATGTTTCTAGTTGTGATCGTTGTCGTCGCCTATCTACCTTTCTGGCAACAGGGATTGGGAGAAACCATCATCCAAGGTTACTATATGCACCAAGGCGTCGGCATGTGGTTTATGATGTTTCTTCTCGGGCTTACTTACTACTTTCTTCCACAACAATTAAACACCCCGATCTTCTCCTACAGCTTGGGAATCCTGGCTTTCTGGACGCAGATTCTATTCTATACTGTTATCGGAACCCACCATTTCGTTTTCAGCGCGATCCCATGGTCGCTGCAAACCGTCGCCATCGTCGGCAGCGTCGGAATGGTCATCCCGGTAGTCGCCGGAACGACCAACTTCCTCCTCACCTTCCGCGGCAGTTTCAACAAAGTCGCCGGCAGTTACACGCTTCCTTTTTTCCTGGTCGGCGTCGTCTTTTATTTCACCGGTTCCATGCAAGGAACGGCGGAAGCATTCCGCTCGACGAATCTCATCTGGCACTTCACCGATTTCACCGTCGCCCATTCGCACCTGACGATGTACGGCATCATCACGTTCCTCCTCTGGGCGTGCATTTACGCGGTGGTTCCGCGCCTCACCGGACGAGAACCGCCTCACGCCACCGTCGGCGCGCACTTCTGGCTCGCCCTCGTCGGTCTGCTTTTCTACTCAATCCCGCTGATGATCGGCGGCACCCTGCGCGGTCTCGCCTGGATCGAGAAAGTTCCATTCATGGAAACGCTCGTCATGATGGCACCGTATTGGTTATGGCGCGCGATCGGTGGCACGCTCATGTGGATTTCGCACCTCGTGTTCGCCTACAACATGTGGCGAATGCTGACCGGCGAAAAACACGAATCCGTCGCCGATCTTCCACCCGCCGACGACGACCCGTACGATTCATCCTCGGAAAAGCTGCAACCGGTCACCACCGATGCAACAACCGTCCAGGAAGGAGCTTCGATCTAACATGAACTTCCATCATAACCACCGTCTGTTATTCGGTGCCGCGCTGGCTCTATTTATCATACTCACTCTCGCCGTCGCTATTTTTCCGGCTTTGCATAATCAAGCCAATTACAAACCGCTTCCAAACGCGGAACCATTGAGCGCGAGTGCTCTCGCCGGAAAAAACTCCTATATCGCTAACGGTTGCGTCGCATGTCACACGCAACAAGTTCGCAATGTCGCCATGGATGAGGTTTGGGGAACGCGTCCCAGCATTGCCGCCGATTACGCTGCGATCGGCCGCACCGATTTCTGGCGCAACACCGCCACGCTTATGGGAACCGAACGCACTGGTCCCGATCTTGTCTCCGTCGGTTCCCGACAACCCAGCGTCGCCTGGCATCTCCTCCATCTCTACAATCCCCGCGCGGTCGTCCCCGATTCGATCATGCCCGCGTATCCGTGGCTCTTCGAAAACAAGGAAAATCCCGATCCCGCCGATACCGTCGTAAATGTCGCCGACGAATTCAAACGCGGATCCGGCCAAATCGTCGCCAAAAAGGAAGCGCTGCAACTCGTCGAATATCTTCTCTCCTTGAAACAGACCCCATTGCCCGACGGAACGCCGAGCGCCGATTTCCTCCAACCCGCTCCCGAATCCGCACCCTCCATCGCGGCGACCGGATCCGGCGAAACCGGTTTGGCCGCCCACAACGGCAGCGCCCTTTTCGCCGCCAATTGCCAAGCCTGCCACCAATCGAACGGCGCCGGTTTGCCCGGCACATTTCCTCCGCTCACCGGAAGCAAAATCGTCCTCGGGGAAAGCGCCGAACCGATGATTTCGATCATGCTCAAAGGCTACAACAGCCGCCAGGCGCAAGGCTATCCGCCCATGCCGCCGATCGCGACGGCCAATGGTTTGGACGCCGCCGAAATCCACGCCATCGTCAACCACGTCCGCACCAGTTGGGGCAACGACGCTCCCGCCGTTCCGCTCGAAGACGTGGAGGAAATCGTCAACAAGGTCGCGCCATGAAAAGGTTCTTCATCCTCCTGATCGCATTTCTCGTTTCCGGATCCGCCACCCTCGCCTGCGACGTTTGCGGTGCCGGAACGGTCCAGCCGGAATTCCTCCGCGAGTGGACTCACGGCACCACGCCCAACGGAAATCTCGACTACGTAATCGTCGGCGCGATGCTCGTCATCGTCCTATTCACGCTCGTTTTCTCGATCAAATTCCTCGTCCGCCCGGGCGAGAAAAACAGCGATCATATCAAACGGATCATTCTCAATCCCGAACACCGTGGACACTAAGGCTACTATCAGAATATTCCTCGACGACGACCCAACGCCGCTCGGCGAATTCGTGTCGCCGGTTACTTTCGATCTCGATACCAACGGACTTCCCGACGGGAAACATACATTAAAGATCCTCAGCAAAGACGCGAACGGGCGCGAAGGAATTCGCCTCATTCCGTTCGTGGTTCGCAATGGACCGGCGATTGATGTCGAAGGATTAAAACCCGCCGATACCGTCGACGGTGTTCTCCCTATTATGATCAATGCCTACGGCCGCGGCGATCAGGACAAGTTTATTATCTACGGCAGCGAAAGTCCGCGCGGAATTCCCTCCTGGGTTGTCATCCTGATTATCCTCTTCGCCGGCTGGTCGATGCATTACCTGATCAGCTATTTCTAAAGGACGCCGATTAATTTTCCACAATTTCCAGAATTCCCATTGACAACCGGCTTCGGAAAACTACATCGTTCCATCTTCATAAACGACACATGAAATCCACGCGTTCCATTCGAGCCAGCTTCATCCACCAGATCAATCTCGTGGTAGTAGTACTCGTAACCTTGGGACGCGTCGGGCGGTAACGGGTCGTTTACTACAAAACGAATTTCCAAAACCCTGCCGATGCGATGCGGCGGGGTTTTTTTGTGCTCCTCTGCATCCATCGGCTTCAAACAAAAAGCAGACAAAATGAAAAAATACACTGGAGCACAGATAACAATAAAACTTCTCGAACGCCAAGGCATCGAGATCATCACCGGCATGCCGGGCGGCGCGAATCTCCCGATCTACGACGCCCTCTTCGCCAGCACGAAAATACGTCACGTCCTTGCCCGCCACGAACAAGGCGGCGGCTTCATCGCGCAAGGAATGGCCCGCGTTTCCGGCCGCCCCGAAGTCTGTTTCGCGACTTCCGGCCCCGGCGTCACCAACCTCCTCACCGCCATCGCCGACGCCAAACTCGACAGCATCCCGATGGTCGCGATCACCGGCCAGGTTCCCACCAGTCTGATCGGCACCGACGCCTTCCAGGAAGTCGACGCCTACGGTTTGACCGTCCCGATCACCAAGCACAATTACCTGATCCGCGACGTCCGCGAACTCCTCCACGTCATTCCCGAAGCCTTCCGCATCGCCGGTTCCGGCCGCCCCGGCCCGGTCGTTATCGACATTCCAAAGGACATCCAAAACGCCATCTGCGAAATCGACGAATGGCCCGAACCCGCGACATTCCAACCCGCGTCCGCTCCGGAAATCCCACCGGAAACGATCGACGCCACCCTGGAAATGATCGAATCCGCCACACGCCCGATCCTTTACACCGGCGGCGGCGTTCTCTCCAGCCGCGCCGAAAAAGCCCTCCTCGAATTCGCCGAAAAATCCGAAATCCCCGTCACCACCACCCTGATGGGCCTCGGCTCCATCCCGTGGAATCACCGGCTCAATCTCGGAATGCTCGGAATGCACGGCGCCAAGGCCACCAACAAAGCCCTCGACGCCTGCGATCTTCTCATCGCCATCGGCGTCCGCTTCGACGACCGCGCCACCGGAAAAGTCGACGGCTTTTGCCCGAAAGCGAAAATCATCCACGTCGACATCGACGCTTCCGAAATCGGAAAAATCCGCCCCGCCTCCATCGGAATCGCCGGCGACGCCCGCTCCATCCTCGAAACCTGGGCCGCCCGCGCCAATTCCCGGAAACGCTCCGGCTGGCTCGCCGAAATCGAACAGCTCAAATCCGATTTCCCCGGCGAACTCAAAGGCATCGACGACCCCCGCCGCTCCTACGGAATCATCCGCCACTGCGGCGAAAAATCCGGCGCAGACGCGATCATCACCACCGACGTCGGCCAACACCAAATGCGCGTCGCCCAAGCCTACCCGTTCCAAACCCCGCGCAGCTGGCTCACTTCCGGCGGACTCGGCACCATGGGTTTCGGACTTCCCGCCGCCATCGGCGCCGCCCTCGCCGCGCCCGGCCGTCGCGTCCTCTGTTTCACCGGCGACGGCAGTTTCCTCCTCAACATGCAGGAACTCGCCACGCTCCAGGAGGAAAACCTGAACGTCAAAATCATCCTCATGGACAACCGCGGCTACGGCCTCGTCAACCAGCAACAGGATCTCTTCTACGGAAAACGCCGGTTCGCCGTCCGTTTCCCCCGCCAGATCGATTTCCTCCAACTCGCCGCCAGCTTCGGAATTCCCGCGATCTCCATGACCGCCGAAAACGCCGAAGAACAACTCGAAGCCGCGCTCGAAACCCACGGCCCCTGCCTCATCCACGTCCCGACGAATCTCGGCGAAAAAGTTTTCCCGATGGTTCCTCCCGGCGCCAGCAACACCGAAATGATCACCGCCGAACTCGAAACATCCAACACATGAATACAACCTTACAACTCACCGTCCGCAATCATCCCGGCGTCATGTCGCACGTCTCCGGCCTCTTCGCCCGCCGCGTTTTCAACGTCGACGCGATCTTCTGCCTCCCCATCGGAGACGGCACCCGCAGCCGCATCTGGCTCCGTGTCCAGGAAGACGCCCGCCTCGACCAACTCCTAAAACAACTCGAACGCCTCATCGACGTCGAACAAGTCACCCGCCACGAACCCGGCTCCGACATCTTCCAAAACCTGGAAAACCTCTTCCACGAAACCT
>CAZJCL010000011.1:6319-24966 GCA_964544025.1 uncultured Opitutales bacterium
CACGAACCCGGCTCCGACATCTTCCAAAACCTGGAAAACCTCTTCCACGAAACCTCTCCTTACGTCGCGCAAACCGTAACCTAACCGGAATGCTTTCAAGCGGTCTTCGCTGCGCTTATACTCGCGCGGAGACCGCCGGAAGTCACCTTTTAAACGCGCCGGGGCGGGCGCAGACTCAAGACATGACGGTGTAGCGGTATAGACCGCCTTATCAGGACACTGCCACTAACGCGTATGACATAGGACAAGGTTGATTTTGAAAGTTATATGGTCCCTAATCGTCCGGTAGAATGAAACGACCTACTCCAAACGAATTTCTGTTTCTTGTTGCCTTGTATCTGCTTGCATATTTCATCCTCTCTATTAACGGCAGATATGAACCGGCAATTTGGGGGCTGGGTCGTGTAAAATCCTATGGATGGGCTCCAGTCGGTTTTGTTAATGACTTTCAGTGGAGGAAAACGATGCTCGCGGCATTCTGGCCCCTTTACATGATCGACATTCGGCTTTGGCACACGGAAGACCGATCATATTCCGGAGCATATCCGATCAACCTTTACATCCGAGATCAAACCGAACCGTTCAGCGAAGACGATGTCGAAATGCCGACCGATGTTGAGCCAGAATCGTAGGTCCACCCGGCGCTTCAACGGGCGGCTACAAAAACCGCCCCGCAGCCACCGCTCACGCCTCCCCTTCACGCAATAACCACACTCTTCACATTCACAAACTCCCGAATCCCAAACCGCCCCAACTCCCGCCCAAACCCCGAGTCCTTCACCCCGCCAAACGGCATCCGCGGATCGCTCTTCACGAACGTGTTCACAAAACAATTCCCCGCCTCCAACCGCCGTGCCACCCGCTCCGCCCGATCCAGATCCCGCGTAAAAACCCCCGATCCCAACCCGAACACCGACCGGTTCGCCAGCGCGATCGCCTCCTCCTCATCCGCTGCCGAAATCACCGCCGCCACCGGCCCGAAAAGCTCCTCATCGAACGCCGGCATTCCCGGCCGAACATCCGCCAAAACACCCGGCAAATAAAAGTTCCCCGGCCGGTCCAGCGGCTCCGCGCCCAGCAACCGCTTCGCCCCGGCTTTCACGCTCGCCTCCACCTGCGCGTGCAAATCGTCCCGCAAATCCGCCCGCGCCAACGGACCAATCTCCGTCGCCGGATTCATCGGATCGTCCAGACATTTCCCCCGCATCTCCTCCACCAACAATTCCAGAAACCTCGCCCGCACACCCTCGACCACAATAAACCGCTTCGCCGCAATACAGCTTTGCCCCGTGTTAATCAACCGGCTCGTCGCGCAAACCCGCGCCGCCAGCTCCAAATCCGCGTCCTCAAAAACCAAATACGGATCGCTCCCGCCCAATTCCAAAACGATCTTCTTCAACTCCGCACCCGCCTTCCGCGCCACCGCCCGCCCCGCCTCGACGCTTCCCGTCAACGTCACCGCCCGGATTTCCCGATGCGCAATGATGTCGTCCACCGCCCCGCTCCGCACCAGCAGCGTCCGAAACAAATCCTCCGGAAAACCCGCCTCCCGAAAAACCGCCTCGATCCCAAGCGCGCATCCGGAAACGTTGCTCGCGTGCTTCAGCACCGCCCCGTTCCCCGCCATCAACGCCGGTGCCGCGAACCGGAAAACCTGCCAATACGGAAAATTCCACGGCATCACCGCCAGCACCACGCCCAGCGGCTCGAACGCCACAAAACTCTTCCTCGCCTCCGTCTCCACCAATTCGTCCGCCAAAAACCGCTCTCCATTCTCCGCGTAAAAATCGCAAACCGCCGCGCATTTCCCGACCTCCGCCCGCGCGTCCTTCACCGGTTTCCCCATCTCCAGCGTAATCCGCCGCGCATGCTCGTTCTCCCGCTCCCGCAAAATCGCCGCCGCTTTCCGCAAACATTCCGCTCGAAACGAAAACGTCGTTTCCCGCCACGCCCGCTGCGCCTCCGCGCAACGCTCCACGATTTCCCGCGCCTCCACCACGCTCATTTCTTCATAAGTTCGCAACAATTCGCCCGTCGCCGGATTGATCGATTCCAAAGCCATAATCCTGTTCTCCGTTTTCCAAAGAACCTAAACCTCCCGCCTCACCACGCAAACCGCGAAGCTCTTGAACCCTGAGCTTTATACATATTTTCGGCATGCAAAATCTGACGAAAGCAGAGCACTCCAGGAACCCGGATATTCGCCCATCTCCCGGAATCCGGAGTATTCGCGCATCTCTCGAGAATCCGCGGCATTCGCGCATCTCTCGGGATCCGGCGTGTTCGCCCATCCCGGCGGGATGCCAGCTTGTAGCCGGTGGTTGAGCGAAGCGACACCACCGGATACGTGCCCCAAATCCCGCACCCCGGCAGGGATGCCAGCCTTATCTGAAGTATTCGCCAAAATCGAGAAAGCGCCGCCCCCCGTAGCATCGGCGCTTCGCCGATGAACCGCACGACCACCCGCCAATTTCAATATAAAAAAAGCGGGAGGCTTTCCAGCAACTCCCGCTTCTTTCATTTAAACTTTCCTCGGAAACTAACCTTTATAAATCCGGAGCAATGCGTCCGCCATGTCCGACGGCGTTTCCGCGATCTCGATTCCCGCGTCGCGCAACGCCGCGATCTTCGCTTCCGCCGTTCCCTTGCCGCCCGAAACGATCGCGCCCGCGTGACCCATCCGCCGTCCCGGAGGAGCCGTCGTGCCCGCGATGAACGCCGCCACCGGCTTCTTCACGTGTTGCTTGATGTAGGCCGCCGCTTCTTCTTCCGCCGTTCCGCCGATTTCGCCGATCATAATGATCGCCTCGGTATCCGGATCTTCGTTGAAGAGCTTGATGCAGTCGGTGTGGCTGGTGCCGTTGATCGGGTCGCCGCCGATACCGATGCAGGTCGATTGACCGTGTCCGCGCGTCGTCAATTGCCAAACAGCTTCATAGGTCAAAGTTCCCGACCGCGAAACCACACCCACTTTGCCCGGCTTGTGAATGTAACCGGGCATAATGCCGATTTTGCACTCGCCCGGCGTGATAATTCCCGGGCAATTCGGACCGATCAAACGGGTCTTCGAATTCCGGAGTTTCGCCTTCACTTCGCTCATGTCGCGAACCGGAATTCCTTCCGTGATCGCCACGACCAAACCGATCCCGGCGTCAATCGCTTCGAGAATCGAGTCCGCGGCAAACGGAGGCGGAACGAAAATCACCGAAACATCAGCGCCGGTTTCCTTCACGGCTTGGCGAACGGTGTCGAACACCGGAACCTTGTCTTCAAACTTGGTGCCGCTGCGGCCGGGAGTGACGCCAGCGACGATATTGGTGCCGTAGTCGAGGCACTGTTTCGCGTGGAAGGAACCGGCTTTACCGGTGATGCCCTGCACGAGAATGCGGGAGTTTTTATTAACCAGAACGCTCATCTATTTATCCTTTTAAAGTCGGTTGTTCGTCTTGCGATCAGGCCTTGGCCACGAGTTCGACGATTTTTTGCGCCGCTTCGCTCAAGCTGTCGGCGGGCACGATATCGAGACCGCTTTCCGCCAAAAGCTTCTTGCCCGCGTCCACGTTGGTGCCTTCCAGACGAACCACGAGCGGACGATCCAGTTCCACCGCTTTGGCGGCTTCGATGATTCCGGTTGCGATCGTATCGCATTTCATGATACCGCCGAAGATATTGACCAGAATCCCCTTCACGTTGGCGTCGCTCAAAATGATCTTGAACGCCTGCGTCACTTGCTCCGCATTAGCGCCTCCACCGACATCGAGGAAATTCGCCGGTGCCCCGCCGAAGTGCTTGATGATATCCATCGTCGCCATCGCAAGTCCGGCGCCGTTCACCATGCAAGCAATGTTTCCGTCGAGAGCGATGTAGTTGAGATTGTATTTGGAAGCCTCGATTTCCTTCGGATCCTCCTCGTTCAAATCCCGATACGCCAACACTGCCGGCTGCCGGAAAAGAGCGTTGTCATCGAAACTCACCTTCGCGTCGAGCGCCATGATCTTGCCTTCCGGCGTGGTGATGAGCGGATTGATCTCAACCATCGAGGCGTCGGTTTCCCAGAAAAGCCGGTAAAGATTCGCGAGCAGCTTCGTCATCTGCTTCACCTGATCGTCCTGGAAACCAAGGCCAAACGCGACTTCGCGGGCCTGAAACGGCTTCAATCCAAGCGTCGGATCAACCACCAGACTCACGATCTTCTCCGGCGTCTCCTCGGCGACGGTTTCGATATCCACGCCCCCTTCGGTCGAAGCGATAATTACCGGACAAGAGGTGGCGCGATCCGCCACGATCGCCAGGTAATATTCCTTCTGAATATCGCTCGCTTCGGTGAAATAAATCGTCTGCACCGCGCGGCCTTGCGGACCGGTCTGGTGCGTAACGAGCGTATTGCCCAGCATCTTACGGGCAAGCTCCTGCGCTTCCTCCCGCGACTTGACCAGTTTCACTCCGCCTTTCAAACCATCGACGAAAGTTCCCTTTCCGCGTCCTCCCGCGTGGATCTGGGATTTTACGACAATCGTCCCCTCGGACAATTTTTCGAGGGCGGCGGGAAACTCGTCCGCCGATTTCCCCGCGTATCCTTCCGGGACGGGAATCCCATATTTCTGAAACAGTTCTTTGGCCTGATATTCGTGTATGTTCATGGGCGTCTCTGTAAGCCGGTGAAAAGAGATCAGCAAAAAACGGAACGTCCGGTTACGCAACGAAAAACCACGCTCCGAGCGGAACCGGTTGCTCCCCTCCACTTCCCGATCCGGTCAAAAAACCGGCCGCTCCGACGCCCAAGCCCGCCCTATTCCGAGTCCAGCGTAAAACCGACCTCCACCGTCACCTGCCAGTGCCCCACCCCGCCATCCTCAATATGGCCGCGAACTTCCTTCACCTTAAACCACCGCATGTTTCGCACGGTTTTCGATGCCCGCGCCAACGCCTTCTTTACCGCGTCGTCGCTGCTCTGCGTCGACGATCCCACCAAAGTCACGATTTTATAGATGTGTTCGCTCATAAGCCCTCATCTTATCCGCCGCCGGGCACTCAGGCAAGCGACATTCCCCACACGTTTTCACCGCTCTCCCCGCAACGCCGCCCGCCGCTCCAGCAACGTCGGATGCGAATAATAAAACCCGCTGTAAACCGGATGCGGCGTCAGATTGCTCAAATTCTTCTCCGAAAGCTTCTGCAACGCCCCCAGCAACGGCCCCGGCTCCCCCATCGCGTTCTTCGCGAAATCGTCCGCCTCGTATTCATGTTTCCGCGACAGCAGATTGAAAACCGGCGTCAGCCAAAACGTCGCCAACCCGCTCAACAGCGCGAACAACAAAAACGCTGGCGCGAGCGACGCCGTTTCCGGATCGAATCCAAATCCCGCGTAAAACCACCCGCTCTCCGCCAAAGCCGCGATCGCCCAAAACGCCGCCAAAACCATCACCGCCGACATCGCCAACATCCGCGGAATGTGTCCCTTCTTATAGTGTCCAATCTCGTGCGCCAAAACAGCCTCCAGTTCCGATCGCGAAAGTTGCTCGATCAACGTGTCGAAAAGCACGATCCGCCGAAACCGCCCAAATCCCGTGAAAAACGCGTTCGAATGCGCCGACCGCCGGCTCCCGTCCATCACCTGAATCGTCTTCGCCTGAAATCCGGTCCGATCCGCCAGCTTCATCAACGCCTCCCGCAGTTCCCCTTCCGGCAACGGGCTGAATTTATTAAACAGCGGCATGATGACCATCGGATACAAAACCATCATCACCAGCTGAAACAGAAAGAAAAAGACGAAGCCCCAAATCCACCACCCTTCGCCCACCCAGTTCAACAGCGCCAGCAACAAATACAGCAACGGAAACCCGATCACGAGCCCGACGACCAATCCCTTGATCTTATCAGCGACCCAAAGTTTCTGAGTGCTCTTATTAAACCCGAACCGCTCCTCCAACCGAAACTGCGCCCACCATTCCAACGGAAGCGACGGAATCGAAATCAACAACATCGCCAGGATCACGTAGAGCGCGTCCGCCCAAACCGTCCGCCCCAAAACGTTGCCGAAAACTGCGTAAAGCCACGGCAAAAATCCCGACAAAAGGATCGCCGCCAAAACCGCCGCCCCAAAAATATTCTCGAAAAGGCTGAACCGGTTTTTCGCCAGCGTGTAACTCACCGCTTTCGCATACGTCGCCTCGTCCATCGTTCCCGCCAGCCCCGCCGGCAGACGGTCCGCGTTTCGCAGCACCTCCCGCCGGTTCAGAAGATCGAGCCCCGCTTCCGCGAGGAGTTTAGCCGCCAACAGGACCAGGAAAATCGTCAAAACCGTATTCATTCGCCAAAAGATTTCCCGTCCAACACAACGGCGAATTCCCAACGCGTCGAGAACGGAAACCAGTTATCCCAAATGCGGAAGCTTCTGCTCCATCGTCAAAACCGGCTCGAACAAATCCCCCAGCTCATCCACCCGCTGCAAAACCTCCCCCGCCTCGAACACCAGACAATCCGCGTCCTTCTTCCGAAACGCCTCCTCCAATTCCTCCCACCGCAACGGCGTCGAAACCGTCGGCCGCTCCTTCGCCCGCAGTGAATACACGCAAACCGTCGTCTTGTGCTCGTCGTTCTGACTCCAATCGATGAAAATCTTCCCCTTCCGCAAATCCTTCGACATCTTCGAAACGATCCGCTTCGGATGCTCCGACTCCAAAATCCGCGCCACCGCGTGCGCGAACGGCTTCGTTTCCTCGTACGAAATCTCCGTATTCAGCGGCACATACAACTGCAACCCTTTCGACCCCGAAGTCTTCACAAACGATTGCAAACCCAGCTTCTCCAAGACCTCCCGCAACCAAAACGCCACTTCCGCGCAATCCAGCACATTCGTTCCCGGCCCCGGATCCAGATCGAACGCCACCACCGTCGGCCGCGTCGTGTCGCTCACTTTCGCCAGCGACGGATGCAGTTCCAAATCCGCCAGATTCGCCGCCCAAGCCAGCGCCTCCACGCGATTGATCACACAATACCGGATCTCCCGCTTCCGGTGACGGCTCCAGATCGCCGCCGTCTCGATCCAGTCGGGTCGATGCGAAGGACACTGCTTCTCGTAAAAAAACTCCCCGTCCACGCCATTCGGATACCGTTTCAAAGTCAAAGCCCGGTCCCGCAAATGCGGCAAAAGAAACGGAGCGATCTTTACATAGTATTCAATAACGTCCCCCTTCGTAAATCCGGTCTTCGGATACAAAACCTTATCCAGATTCGAAACACCCAACGAACGTCTGCCAATCTTCACTTGTTGCCTCACAGCCATGAACGTTGTCCTCCTTCAACAAGAAAATACCTGGGCAACCCTCCTGTCAAACCCACCCCCAAACCGGTGCAAAATGCAAATCCATCCGCACGATTCCATGTGCAATTTGCATCCGCTTCTCCACCGCCCGAATGCCACCCCGAACCACGTCGAAGGGGAAAACCCTAAAGGTTCCGCGAAACCATCCCGCCTATCGTATACCTGCATCGATGGCACGGAAAACGCTTAACTCTTCCCAAAGTTAAACTGGCCCTTCCTGTCAGTTTGATGTGCACAGCCAACATCAATCGGAAAATTCCATTATTATGAAGACACCACGAAAGACTATCTTGTCGGCAAGCGCTATCTCAGCCTTCGCCCTGACGCTCGCGTTGGGGCTTTCTGCCAACGTCGACCAAACCAGCCGCCAACAAGGCGCTCCCTTGCAAGGCGTTCATCCTCCCACTCAATACGGAACGCCCGGCGAACGCGAAGTCGGCTGGCAGGATCCCGGAGTCACGGAAGATGGACTCACCGAGCGCGCCGCCGAACGCGAAAGTTCCGCGCAGCGCTCCGTCCAGGAACGCGAACAAGTCCGGGAATTCGGCCAGCGTCGCGAAACCCGCACGCATTCCACAACCCACCGCGCTTCCGGCAAACAAGCCAACATGGCGAGCGAGTTGATGGATAAACGCGTCGAAAATGCCCAAGGCGAGCGCCTCGGATCGGTGGAAGACATCGTCATCGATGTCGAATCCGGCGAACTCGAATACGTCGTTATTTCCTCGGGCGGCGTCATGGGAGTGGGCGACGAACTTCGCGCCGTTCCCCCAGAAGCATTGCAAACCTCCGGAAACGATCGCGTCGTTCTCGACATTACCCGCGACCGCTGGGAACAAGCACCGACCTTCGAAAAACAGCGTATTCAGGAACTCGGCCAAAGCCAACGAGCCGACGAAATCCGCAGTTTCTACCGCACGGACACCGCTTCCCTTCGCTCGGAGGCCGCTTCCAGCGCCGGCCAAACGGAGTTCGGAGCCCGCGAGCCTTCCGAAAGTTCCGCCACCACCGAATGGGGTAGCCGCTCCAGCAGCCAAGCCGAAATCGAGGCGGAATCCAGCGCGTCTCCGCGTGCCGGCGTCGCCCCCGCTTCGCCTTCGCAAAGCTGGCAACGCCGCCACCAAACGGCCGAACCGCATCGCCTCCCCGGCGATCCCGCTGGAACGCCCGCCGAGCCGCGCGTAATGCATCGCTCACAACTCGACGACCAAGCCTCGTTGAACATCGACCGTCAGGAATCGCTGCAAACCGAAATTCAATCCGACCAGATCGAATTCGGAGCGCGCCAGGCGGAGCCGTATGAATACGATTCCCGCGCCACCGAATGGCGGGCCCGCGCGTTCGAAGAGGATCTTCGCCAGGCTGGCGCCGACGAGGACGCCGCCCAACAACGCCAAACCGAGTTCGGTTCTCGCCAAATGCGCGAGGCCCAGGTCAACGAAGGCCCGACCCTCCGCAATCCGCGTCTCCACTACACGAATCGCGGATCCGAGCGCGGCGCCACCCCGACTCCGCTCTTCTCCGCCGTGGAGCAACACCGTTCGGAACAGCAAGCGGTCTACGGCGCTCCGGCGCGGTCCGAAAGAAGCGAATCCCGCATGAAAATGGATTCGACGAAATCCGCCAGCACTTCCGCGCATGCCAGTTCCAATCTGAAACTCGGCAGCGAATTGCTCGGCAGCGAGGTCACCGATCAACAGCAAGAAAACGTCGGCAAGATCTCCGATTTCCTCGTCAATCTCGAGGAAGGCGAGGTCCAACACACCATCCTTGAAACCGAAGCGAAACCGCAAAAATTCGCCGTGCCGCTCGGCCAGCTTCAGATCGAGGAACAAGGTCGCGTGACGCTGCAAGCGAGCCGTCAACAGCTCGAGCAAGCGCCCGCCTACCAATCCGCGAGTGCCGGAGGCGACCGGATCTTCCGCTACGAGGAACAGCGAACGGAACAAACCCGCGAATTCGGCGCCCGTCCGGCCGACGAAAGCCGCAGCGATCTGACGCCGAAAGCTGCGAAAGAAGCCGACGCGCAAGCGTCCCAGTCGTCCACATCCGTCGAGTCTTCTTCCGCAACAATCCAATCCGATTCATCCGCCTCTTCGGCGGCGAGTGAATCCCCATCCGCCCGTTCCACCGAAGAATCCGCCACCGCCACCGAATTCGGAGCGGCGGAGCGTGAAGCGGACGAGCTGGAGCGCGAAGCGGATCAACTCGAAAGCGACTTGGCCACCGAAGCCGAGGACGCCGCGGAAGATATGGAAGACGCCGCGGATTCCGCCGCCGACGAAACCCGCGAAACCGCCAGCGAAGCTCGTCGGGAAATCGAAGACGCGGCCGCCGAAACCGGCAATCCGTAACAAGAATTTGGAGCCAGGAAGGGCTCCAAGGTCAGGAGAGAGGCCAGGAAAGGAACTGCTAGAGGTCAGGGAATGAACTGATGGAGAGAGACCACTAGTACAGGTCCAACAGAGACGAGAGTGGCAGGATTATCCTGCCAACAGGAATGCCTCCCCCAGCGGGAGGCATTCCCTTTTCCAGGCACGAACACTTTCGCAAATTGCACATTAACCAGGACCGAACTCGTAGCATCCTGGTAGCATCAGACCCTGTCTGATGACCACCCAGATCGAATTCTCCTTATCGCTTTCTCCACACCGTATTCCCATGGCATAAAACATGCTCATTCTGAATACGCAAGTGCGGGATTACCCGCGATTCCGATCCAACATCGGAATGCACATAAGAATCAAGCCAACCATTAACGGAAGTTGAAGACCGCGCCGGTCTTCCTCCAACGCAGGAAAGGATCAAATATGTTAGGATACGCCATTACATTTCTCATTATTGCAATTATCGCGGCCATTTTCGGCTTCGGCGGTGTTGCGGGAACAGCGGCGACGATCGCGAAGATACTGTTCTTCGTATTCCTCGTCCTCTTCATCGTCTCGCTCATCTTCGGCCGTCGGCCGCCCGCGGGTTGATTGACGAAACGAACCTCTTGAGCCGGAGGCCAACGCCTCCGGCTCGCTTTTGAATCTCTTTAACGCCAATCCGATATATGAAAAGAACACAGGCGAACCCGGAACAAATTTTATCTCACCTGAGAAGCTTAATGAAAGAAGCCGAGGAAGCGCTCGAACGCGGCTGCGACCGGATGAGCAAGGAACAAATCGAAAACCTCAAAGACCGCCTCAACACCGGCGTCTTCCGTCTCCGCGAAGCCTATGAGGACGCGGGAGATCGCGTGAAAGAAGTCTGCGCGGATGTCGAGGAGTCGATCTCCGACTACTATGCCGCGCTGGAAGAAAAGATTCGCGATCGCTTGCAAGAAACCGACCAATCCCTCCGCAGCCACCCGTATCAAACCGCCGCCGTCGCATTCGCCGCCGGAATGATGCTAGGCGCTTTCCTTGCCTCCAGCTCCAAACGCTAAAATGCAATTTATCGCTTAACAAGCGTTCCGGTTCCGGGTTTGCGCTGCATGAAGAAAACAAGGATCTTCTTCTTTGGAGACCACCCGCTAATGATTCTCGGCATCGGGACGCTTATCGATAAAGAACCCGATTTCTCTCTCTCCGGTTCCTCCAGCAATTTCGAAACTTTACCCGAAGAAGTTAAAAACGAGAATCCCGACGCTCTCGTTTTAGATATCGCTCTATATTCACAAACCAGTCTCGACCTCATCCGTACATTGCGCGACCGAAACCCCAAGCTGGCAATCATTATACTTTCCGTTCATCGCCAAGCCGAATACATGCAAAAAGCATTAACCTCCGGCGCGAACGCATACGTCTTAAAAACCGACGATCCCCGAAATCTGCTTACCGCCATCCGTTCCGCCCTGGCTGGAGAGATCTTTAAAAGCGCGCGAATTGAAACGAAAAACAAACACCAAATCTTCGTTTCCGACTCCCCCATCAACCGCCTCTCCCGAGCGGAATTCGAAATCCTTCAGGATATCGGAAAAGGAATGACCGACCGTGAAATCGCGGCCAACCGGAGTTTGCCAACACGGCAAATCGAGGAAACGACGACGCGGATCCGCGAAAAACTCGACCTGCGCGATCCGGTGGAACTCCTGCAATTCGCCGTGCACTGGGTCCACCACGAAGGCGGCTTCCACTGACAACCGGAGAGCCCGCGCCCGCCGCCCTTCGCTATTGGCACATCGATTGCTCATCTGTTCGTAAGCCGGCCGGAAACATGGGACGGATCGGACTAATTTTCCGACAATCACGGCCGGACAAAATCGTTAGACGACCACGAGAAAAGACTATGAAGACACGCAAAACATTCCTTACCGCTGGAGCCATCACCGCCTTCAGCTTGAGCCTCGGATTCGGGCAAACCAGCCCTGATCGCGTAACCGGAGCGACCGAGAACTACACGGAAGAACGGACCACCATCACCGAGATTCCGGCTGAGCAGGAGCAGGAAAACCTGAGCCCGCAAGACCGGATGCAACAACAGGACCAGGCCCTCCAACAACAGCAAGAGCAGCAACAATTCGGCGCGCCCGAATCCCGCGAAACGCAAACCCAGGTGCGTTCGCAAACCTCTTCGCAATCGCAGATGCAGGCTCAAAAAATGAGCGAGCTGAAAGGTAGCGAAGTGCAAAGCGCGGCCGGCGAAAGGATCGGCACGGTCGACGATATCGCCGTCAATCTTCAGACCGGCGAAGCCTCCTATCTCATCGTATCCGCCGGAGGATTTCTCGGAATCGGCGGCGAACTCCGCCCCGTTCCCCTCCAGGCCGTCGAGTTCAAGGAACAGGACGGAAAAACGCAGGCGATGGTAAACATCACCGATCAGCAATGGGAAAACGCTCCCACAGTCACGCGAGAAGAAATCGCCAGTCTCGGCGAGGAGCAGCAAGGCCGCGAAATCTACGAGTTCTACGGCGAAGAATACCAGCAATCGCAACAGCGCCAATTCGGAGCGCCCGATCGTTCCGGCGAAACCCCGGATGAGAGCATCGACCAACTCCTCCAACAACACCGCGAACGCCAGCAACAAGAACAGCAACAGCAACAACAGCAATCCTCTTCCGGAAGCGCGCAGCAATCCGAAGCCAGCCAATCCGGCCAACAGGAATTCGGCTCGCCCAACCGCGACGCCTCCAGTTCCTCCCCCGGATCTTCTGCCGAGCAATCAACGTCCGGCCAATCCTCGTCGATTCAACAATCTTCGTCGAACCAGCCGTCGACTTCATCCGGAGCCAGCGCCACCCAAAGCAGCGGCCAATCCGAACAACAGGAGTTCGGCGCGCAGCCCCAACAGCGCCAATCCAGCGCCACGCAAACCCAGCAAGCGCAGCAATCGCAATCGCAGGGACAAATCCACCTCGCGAGCGATCTCCTCGAAAAACAGGTCACCAATTCCCAGCAACAAAAGCTCGGGCAAATCAGCGACCTGTTAATCGACACGCAACACGGCCGGATCGCGTTCGTGCTTCTGGAACCGGACAGCGCGTTCTGGCAGAGCTCCGATGAAACATTCGCCGTTTCGCCGCAATCGTTTCAATCGATCAGCGATCAGGACGCCGTGCTCAACATAACTCAGCAAGATCTCGAGCGGGCCCAGATGTTGAACGACAGCAACATCCAGCAACACGCACAGCAGGCCCAATCGTCCTCCGGGCAAAACCAGGTCTTCCGTTATCAGGAATCCGGAGACAGCGGCAGCCGGGGCGTTTTCGGAAGCCCGGACCGCAGCCGGGAAAGCACGAACAACTAAGCCGAAAATCCGCGCCAACGCACGACACACAAATTCCGATACAACGCGATTCCGCCATCCGCGAAAATGAAAATTCGCTATCACAACCGGCGCTCACGTTGCTTAATGCAAGATTATCCAAATCCGTACGAGCATTCGATCTAACAAAATCGATACAATCCGTTCCCCACGCAGCGTATTCATTCACAAAGACAAGTTGGCATGGTTTGCGCTAAAACAGGGAAACGGGTTCGCCCGCGGATATCACAACAAGAATATCATCACGAATATGAAAATGACCACATCACATCTCACAAAGAAACGTCTGACCGCACTCGCAGCCATCTGCTGTTCGGGATTTCTGCTGGCGGCTTGCGAACCGTCGGCCGAGCAAACCACATCGGAACAAACCGAAACCGGTGCCACGGAGCAAGAAGGCGCGCCGACCTACGGGCAGCGCGATCGCGACGCGACGCTTCAGGAAGATCCCGCCATGGAATCTCCTGCGACCACCCCCGACACTTCGGCGGACCCGATGGCCGATCCATCCGGCGGAACCAGCCCTGGCACCAGCCCGGGCGCGACGGACACGTCCACCGACGCCGAAGCCGACACCGCCTTTTAATCCAACTCCGGCGGCCGTCTTCCCGATAGACCGCCGGAGCTTGTGAAACATTCGGCGCCGTTCCTTTCCACGGGAACGGCGCGTTTTGCATCCCGCACCCCTCTCTTTGATCCAAGAGAAATCCCGATCCACTCCATCGGGAAAGTCTCCAATCTTCGTTCCCCGGCCAAATGCCCCTTCCCCCACGTTGCAGAATGCGATAAGCTTTTGACCGAATGACGCTCCTTACCTAGAGCGCAGCCAGATCATATATAACAGCGTTCCACTTTAAACAGCTTCATTAGGCAAACGATCCGGCAGTTCGGTTACTATGCGAATTCTTATAATAGACGACGAGGCAAACATCCGGAAAACCACCGCCGTGGTTCTAGAAACGCTTGGGCACGAGGTTGTCCAAGTGGCGGATTCCAACCGCGCTAAAAAAGCTCTCGATCGCCAAAGCTTCGATGTCGCGTTTCTCGACCTCAAACTCGGCACCGAAAGCGGCCTCGACCTCCTCCCGGAATTGGTGAAAGCCGAACCGCGCCTTCTCGTCATCGTTTTCACCGCCTACGCTTCCCTCGAAACTGCTGTCGAAGCGATCAAAGCGGGCGCGTACGATTACATCCCGAAACCGTTCACGCCGGAACAAATCCGCCAGGTTTTCCGCAAGATCGAAAACACCCGCCGCCTCGAAGCGCGCGTCGCCGAACTCGAATCGCGAATCTCCGCCGAATCCCCGATCACCGATTTCGTCACCGTCGAGCCCGCCGTACAGAAGCTCCACGAATTGGTTGCCAAAGCCGCCTCCACGCCCGCCACCATTCTCCTGCTCGGCGAAAGCGGCACCGGAAAAAGCGTTCTCGCCCGCGCCATTCACCAGCAAAGCGAACGCAAAGACAACCCGCTCGTCACCGTGAATTGCCCCAGCCTTTCCAAAGAGCTCCTCGAAAGTGAACTCTTCGGCCACGTCAAAGGCGCCTTCACCGGCGCGATCGGAGACACCTGGGGAAAAGTCGCGGTCGCCGATAACGGCACGCTGTTTCTCGACGAAATCGGCGAAATGCCGCTCGAAATCCAACCGAAACTTCTCCGCCTCCTTCAGGAAAAAGAATACGAACGGGTCGGCGATCCGAAACCCCGCCGCGCCAATGTCCGCGTCATCGCCGCCACCAATCGCAAACTCGAACAAGCGGTCAAGGACGGCGAATTCCGCGAAGATCTTTACTACCGACTCAACGTCATCACTATCGAAATCCCGCCGCTTCGCCAACGCATGGGCGATCTCCCGCACATCGCCGGAAACCAGCTCCGTTTCATCGCCGGCCAACTCGGCAAAAAAATCACCGGTTTCAGCGAACAGGCAACCCGCGCGCTCATGGGCTACAGTTGGCCCGGAAATCTCCGCGAACTCACCAACGCCATCGAGCGCGCCGTCATCCTTTCCAACGGCCCCGAAATCGAACTCGCCGATTTGCCAGATCACTTGCAAGGCGCCACCGATTCCACCCACGTCGATCTCGGCGCGCTCGTTTCCCTCGAAGAACTCGAAAAGGAACACATCAAACGCATCCTCGGCAAAACCAGCAGCCTCGAACAAGCCGCGCAAGTCCTCGGCATCGACCCGGCCACGCTCTACCGAAAACGAAAAAAACTGAACCTCATGGTCTCCTGAACGACCGCCTCGCATCGCCTCTTTCCCGAATCGCGCCATTCGCAATCCCGGAAGAATCCTCTAACGTTTTTCTTCAATTTCGACATCGCCCATCACATCCATGCTCCGGCCTCGCGTGCTTCTCGTTCTCGCCCTCATGGCAGTCATTTTCGCGGCTGCCGGAGCCGCCGCGATGTTCATCACTTCCCGGCTGAACGACGCCATCGCCACCCAATACGAGGTCCATTACCCGACCGTCGTGGCGCTGGAAAAAATTAAAAACGCCGCCAGCCGCCTCAACGGCGCGGTCGCCATGAAAATGGGCGGCCGCGACGACGACGGTTACCTGATCTTCCACCAAAACGCCCAAACGCTCTCCGAAAACCTCGCCGCGCTCGCCTCCGTCAACATTTCCCCCTCCTCCGAAAAATCGCTCGCCCGCCTCCGCGAACAGATAAACATCCTCCTAACCGAAAGCGAACGGATCGTCAACCAATCCCCGGAACGCGTTTCCGCCGCCGTCGGTTACTCCCAACTCCTCAGCCCCCGCGTCCTCGAAATCGTCGAAACCGCCGACGAAATCCTCCAAACCCAAAAAGCCGATATCCAGCGACAACGCGACGATCTCCTCGGCCAAGGTCGCCGCGCCGCGATCCTTTGGTGGGCCGCCATGATTCTCGCCGGCGCCCTCATCATCCTCGGCTACCGCTACATCGAACAACAGATTTTCAATCCCGTAAAAACCCTCGATGCCGCCGTCCGCCAAATCGGCGAAGGCGAACTCGACCAGATGGTCTCCGTCACTTCCGACAACGAGGTCGGCCGCCTCAGTTTGTCCTTCAATCAAATGGCTGGGCAACTCCGCGCCACCCGCAAAGGCACCACCGAAAAACTGATGCGCCTCCACCGCACCATGCAGGCCACCCTCGCCTCGTTTCCGAATCCATTTTTCGTCCTCGGCAAAGACCGCACCATCGAACTACGCAATCCCGCCGCCGATAAACTCGCCGTAAAACTTTTCCTCGAAGGCCAGGCCAAACTCCCGCCGGTCATTTACGAACACATCGACCGCGTCCTCGAAACCCGCCAAAATTACCTCCCCAACAACCTCAAAGACGCCCTCACCGTCCACGTCGACAACGAGGAAAAGTTCTTCCTCCCCCGCGTCCTCCTCCTGTTCGACGAACGCGGAAACACATTCGGCGTCGCCGTCGTTCTCGAAGATGTCACCAACCAACGCCTCCTCGACGACGTTAAAACCAACCTGCTCTCCACCGTCAGCCACGAGCTGAAAACTCCGCTCACCAGCGTCCGCATGGCCCTCCACCTTCTCTTGGAAAACAGCATCGGCCCCCTCAACCCCAGCCAATTCGATCTGCTCACGACCGCCAAAGAGGATTCCGAACGCCTCCTCCGCACCCTCAACAATCTCCTCGATCTCACCCGCCTCGAAGAAGCGACTCCGCAACTCGATCTTGTCGAATGCACGGTTCGCGAACTGGTTGAATCGATCGCCGAGGAATTCCGCGATACCCTCGCCGTTTCCGGTCACATTCTAAATATCGACCTCGGCGAAGATCTTCCCGGAATCAAAATCGACCGCGAAAAAACCAGCCACATTTTCTCCAATTACCTCACCAACGCCAGCAAGCATTCCCCCGAAGGTTCGACGATCACCATTCGCGCCCGTTCCGTGCTAGACGATCAAGTCCGGATCAGCGTGATCGACCAAGGCACCGGAATCTCCCGCGAGGACCAGGAACGCGTTTTCGAAAAATTCTTTCGCGTTCCCGGCCAAACCCGCACCGGAGCCGGCCTCGGACTCTCCATCGCCCGCGAAATCGCCCTCCTCCACGGAGGCAGCGTCGGCGTCATTTCCGAACCCGGAAAAGGCAGCGAATTCTACCTCGATCTCCCCGCCATCACCCGCCAAGCCCTCTTCTCCTAAGCGCGGCCGGCGAAATCCCTTCATTCCCGGGTTGAAATTGCCAAAGCGGAGCAACAGCATCCATTGGAAGTTTTGCTCATGGCCAATCAATACACCGAAGACAACATCCGCTCCCTCGACTGGAAAGAACACATCCGTCTCCGCCCCGGAATGTACATCGGCAAGCTCGGCGACGGCTCCTCCGCCGACGACGGTATCTACGTGCTCATCAAGGAGGTTATCGACAACTGCATCGACGAGTTCGTCATGGGCAACGGCAAAAAGATCGAGATCAGCCTCGACGGCCGCACCGTCTCCGTCCGCGATTACGGCCGCGGGATCCCCCTCGGCAAACTCTACGAGTGCTCCGCCCAAATCAATACCGGCGCGAAATACGACTCCGAAGCTTTCAAGAAATCCGTCGGCCTGAACGGCGTCGGCATCAAAGCCGTCAACGCCCTCTCCTCCCATTTCCTCATCGAAGCCACCCGCGAAAAACAATCGCGAACCCTGGAGTTTTCCGAAGGCATCCTCAAGAAAGACGGCAAAATCGTCGCCAGCACCGGCCGCAACGGCACCTACCTCCAGTTCACCCCCGACGAATCGATCTTCGGCGCCTACGCCTTCCGCGTCGACCACATCAAAAACATGTTGTGGAACTATGCCTACCTCAACACCGGCCTCACCCTCGTCTTCAACGGCGAGGAATTCGCCTCCAAAAACGGCCTCCTCGATCTCCTCTCCGCGAATCTAAACTGCGAGCCGCTCTACCCGATCATCCACCTGCGCGGACACGATATCGAGATCGCGATCACCCACGGCGAGCAATACGGCGAGGAATATTACTCCTTCGTCAACGGCCAGCACACCACCCAGGGCGGCACCCACCTCGCCGCCTTCCGCGAAACCATCGTCAAAACCCTCCGCGATTTCTACAAAAAGAATTACGAAGCGACCGATATCCGCAGTTCCATCGTCGCCGCCATCGCTGTTAAGGTCCAGGAACCCGTTTTCGAATCCCAGACCAAAACCAAACTCGGCTCCCAAACCATCGCCCCCGACGGCCCGACTCTCCGCACCTTCGTCGGCAATTTCATCGCGCAGGAACTCGACAACTACCTCCACCGCAATCCCGACGCCGCCAAATCGCTCCACGAAAAAATCGTCCAGTCCGAACGCGAGCGCAAAGAACTCAGCGGCATCCAGAAGCTCGCCCGCGAACGTGCCAAAAAAGCGAAAATCCACAATCGCAAACTCCGCGATTGCCGTGTCCATTTCGACTCCAAGGACAAGCGGAAACTCGATTCCACCCTCTTCATCACCGAAGGCGATTCCGCCAGCGGCTCCATCACCAAAGCCCGCGACGTCGAGACCCAAGCCGTTTTCAGCCTCAAAGGGAAACCGCTCAACTGCTTCGGCCTCACCA
>CAZJCL010000012.1:0-20103 GCA_964544025.1 uncultured Opitutales bacterium
CGATCGTAAGCGGCCCGTTTGTCCGCATCCTTCAGAACCTCGTACGCCTCGGAAATCTTCTTGAATTTCTCCTCGGCTTCCTTGTCCCCCGGATTCTTGTCCGGATGAAATTTCACCGCCATTTTCCGGTAAGCCTTCTTCAGGTCTTCCGCCGAAACATCGCGGCTCACACCGAGCAATTCGTAATAATCTTCTTTTGCCATCTAGTCAGTATCGGGCGTTGCGACTCAATCCTTCGCCGGACCGCTGGAAACGATCACCGTCGCCGGACGCAAAAGCCGCCCATTAAGAGAATAGCCTTTCCGGATCACCTGGACCACGTGGCCATCAGGAATTTCATCATGAGGCTGGTGCGAAACGGATTCGTGTTGATGCGGATCGAATTCTCCGCTCTCGGGATTGATTTCAGTCAGTCCATTTTTCTCCAGCAGACCGTGGATCTGGTTGGCGACCATCTTGAAACCCTCGGTCACTCCGGCCGCTTCCGGCTGGCTCTCCGCCGATTGCAATCCCAACCGGAAATTGTCCAGAACCGGCAGAAAATCCTCCAAAAGTCCCTCCAACGCGAACTGCCGCAACTCCTCCTTCTCGCGCGTCATCCGCCGACGATAATTCTCCCAATCCGCCACCGTCCGCAGATAACGCTCGTGATTCACCCGGGCCTCCTCGCGGGCCACCTGCAAATCCTTTTCCAACGAATTTTCCCCGCCGCCGGAACCTTCGGCGTCGTTTTGACCGCCTTCCGAACCAGCGGATCCGGGAAACGGCTGGACAACGTCCTCGCGATCTTCCTCCTGCCGGGCGTCCCTCGGATTTTCGTTATTGTCCGTAAATTGATCTTTCATCTTCGTCATCAGTTTAAAGGCGAAACATTACCACCTAACATTTTCTTGGCGAGAAGGAATCCGATTTTTGCCCTTCGGCGAGCTTTCCCCACCGGCGATTTGCCTCCGGCTCCACTCCTGGTAAAATAAATCGTAACTCGCTTCTACGCCGCATGGTTGCTTGACAACTTCCCCGCCATCCGCGAAAACATGCGACTTTCCAAGGGGGAAACCCTTCTTGTAATTCCTTTTTCCATACACCAGATGCCTACCCAAAAAGCCGCGGAGAAAGCGCGCCAGTTCCTCAACATAGCCGACCAATTCCGATTGGGAACGCTCGTCACCGAAACTCCGCATCCCCGCGACCTAAACCTGAGCGATGTCGCCCACGCCGATCCGGCCGCCGGTCTCGCCCTCCTTTTCGACGTCGACCGCGACGTCCTCGAAACCTACCGCAAATGGATCGAGTCCGGCACCCCCGTCCGGATCGCGCAAGAGGTCGCCGACCAACTCGCCGGCGGCGGCAAAATCTTTTTCACCGGCTGCGGCGCCACCGGACGCCTCAGCATCCAACTCACCGCGATGTGGCGCGACTACTGGCAACAGCGCCGCGCTCTCAAAGACGTCCCCGCCGACTTCGCGGAGAACTGGGAAAACCGCGCCTTCAGCGTTATGGCTGGCGGCGATTTCGCTTTGATCAAATCCGTCGAAGGTTTCGAGGATTACGCCCAATTCGGGAAAAAACAAATCGACGAACTCGGAGTCGCGGAAAGCGATGTCGTTTTCGCCATCACCGAAGGCGGCGAAACTTCCTTCGTCATCGGAACCGCCTGGAAAGGCGTCGAGAAAAACGCGAAAGTTTTCTTCGTCTACAACAACCCCGACGAGATTCTCCGCGAACACGTCCAGCGTAGCCGCGAAATCATCGACGAGCCGCGCGTCGAAAAGATCAATCTCACCACCGGCCCGATGGCCATCACCGGCTCCACCCGGATGCAAGCCACCAGCATCCAACTCTGCGCGATGACCACGATTCTCGAAATCGTCTTCGCCATCGTCCGCGCCCGCCACGACGAAACTCCGTTCCACCCGGAAAAACTCGCCGAAATCCCCCGCCTTTTCCTCGCGAATCTCGAAGAAATCCACCGTACCCTCTCCAGCGACGAAATCCGCCAACAAATCGGCCGTCTCGTCGTCCAAGAGGAAAAAATCTACGCAAAACACCAGCGCAACAATTACTTCGCCGACCGCCTCGGAATCGACGTCCTCACCGACACCACCGAACGCTCGCCGACGTTCTGCATCCC
Source organism: uncultured Opitutales bacterium (assembly GCA_964544025.1). GTDB lineage: Bacteria > Verrucomicrobiota > Verrucomicrobiia > Opitutales > T3Sed10-336 > CAZJCL01. The sequence continues at coordinate 2,132 of CAZJCL010000012.1, forward strand.
GGCATTTAAAAAATTCGACGACCAACAAGCCGCCGAAAGCTGGTCCTTTCTTTTCCTCCCCCACGAAACCACCGAATCCGCCTGGCGAAATCTCCTCAAGCGCGATCTCCTTCCGGTCGAGTGGGACAAAGAAACGATCCGCGGCCTGATCGGCGATTCCGATCTCGAACGCCAAAACCGGATCATGAAAAACATCAGCCGCGCGGAAATTCTCCGTTTCCGCATCGGCCTCGACGGCATTCCGTTTCGCGAGATCCGCGAAGGCGACGGCGGTTGCGCGATCCTCACCGAAGACGAAATCGTCCACCTCACCGACGACGCCGGTTTCTATCGCCGCCAACTCGAACGCGTCCACGCCGCCGGCGGAGCGACCGCCCTCATTTTCCTCGGCCGCGCCGCCGCTCTGGAAAAAGCCCGCCAGTTCCTCGACAAATGGCACGTCCCCGTCACTCCGATTCTCGTCCCGATGCCCGACGACCAACTCCTCCTCCAAGGCAGCGTCCGCATCGCGATCAAAATGCTCCTCAACGCCCTCTCCACCCTCACAATGGTTCGCCTCGGCCGCGTCATGGGCAACGTCATGATCTGGGTCGTTCCGAGCAACTTGAAACTCATCGACCGCGCCACCCGTTACATCCAGCACTTCACCAATCTCGACTACGAAAAAGCCTGCACCCTCCTTCACGAAGCCATCGAATACGTCGCTCCCCGGATGCAAACCGGCCAGGAATACCCGTCGACCGTCGGTCTCTCCGTCATCGTCGCCCGCGACAACTGCAGTTTCGAAGAAGCCGAAAATCGCCTCTTTCAAGAACTGAAGTTCCCGTCTTCTTAGCTTGTGATTCCGCCGGTTTCGGCCAAAGTTTTCTTGGTGGGCCGAAACGCAACATCGGCTCATCTCTCTTTCTGAAAAAGGAATCAACCTCATGGGCCAACCCTGTTTCATCGGCGTAGACGGAGGCGGATCGAAAACCGATTTTATCCTCACCAAAACCTCCGGCGAGGAGATTACCCGGGTCACCACCGTCGGCACCAATCCCGGCATCTACGGAACCGCGCAGGCCACCCGCACCTTGATCCAAGGTCTCCGCCAACTGCTCCAAAAAGGCGGACGCAAACAAGCCGACGTCGCTTTCGTCCTTCTTTGCATGTCCGGAAACCAACCGTATTGGCAGGAAGTCGCCCGCCAAATGTCCGGCTGGGGCCACGTCATTTCCCACATCGATTCCGAACCGGTCCTCTATCTCTGCGCCCCGACCGGTCCGGCTCTGGTTTTACATGGCGGAACCGGATCGTTCGTCGCCGCCCGCCAGTCCGACGGAAAAACCTTCTTCGGCGGCGGCCTCGGTTTTACCCTCGGCGATCCCGGCAGCGGCTACGATCTCGGCTGGCGCGCCTTCCGCCGCACCTTTTTCCAAATCCAGGGCTGGGCGCCCGAAGGCAAACTCGCTCACTTGGTCAAAGAATATTCCGGCCGCGACAACTACGAAGCGCTCAGCCAATGGCTCTACTCGCACGAAGAGCGAAACGCCGCCATCGCCAACTTCGCGCCGCATCTCCTGAAACTCGCCAACGAAGGCGACAAAGAATCGCTCGACGTTCTCCGCGAAAGCATCGACGGCCTCGCCTACATCGCCTGCACCGTCGCCGACCAAATTCGCCTCCCGAACGACGCATCCCTCCCGTGCGGACTCAGCGGACCGGTGATCAACAATCCGTTATCCCGCCAAATCCTCGCCGACCGCCTTTCCCAGCGCGAAATCCACTGGAATCTCCGCCCCATCTCGGACCCGCCCATCGAAGGCGTCCGCCGGCTCCTCACCGCCCTCGCCCCGAAATCATCTTCTTCCTCGCAATAGGTTTCCAACAACCTACGCCGCCGGAGCTTCCCGTTTCGCCTCCTCCAACGCCTGTTTGTCCGTCAAATCCAGACGCAACGGCGTCATCGAAACCAGATTCCGCTCCATCGCCCAACGGTCGGTTCCCTCCTCCGTTCCTTCGAGCGGTTCCACCGTGAACCAAAAATGCTTCCGCCCCATCGGATCCTCGCCGGGAATAATAATTCCGTCGTAATGGCGCACCGATTGACGCGTCCAGCAAATCCCCTCCGGTTTCTCCGGAAAATTCACGTTTACCAACGGCAAATCGCACCTGTTGATCAAGTGATCGAGCACCTTCTCCACATGCGGCGCCAGCGACTCGAAATCCGGCTCCACATCCGTCACCGGCGAGCTCAGCGCGATTCCCCGAATCCCCAAAAGCGCCGCCTGTTTCGCCCCGGCCAATGTTCCCGAATGCCACATCGAGTTGCCGAGATTCGTTCCTAGATTGATTCCCGAAAGCACGATATCGACTTCCCCCCAAAGGTGCGCCCCCAGCGCCACGCAATCCGCCGGAGTTCCATTCACCCGGTACGCCTCGAAATCGCCCAGCGGCGTCGGACGGTAATACAGCGGCCGCGACGCCGTGATCGCGTGCCCCATCGAAGATTGCTCCACATCCGGCGCGACAATCCGCACTTCCCCAAAACGCGACGCCGCTTCCGCCAGCGCCGCGATTCCCGGACTATAAATCCCATCGTCGTTACTAATCAAAATGCGCATGACGCCTCCAACATACTCGCCCCGGAAAAAATTTCGCCCCCGCCGCTACTTTTCGCGTTTCCGCATTATCTTGGGAGCACCACCCACCGATATGAAAATCACCGTCATGCACAACCCCGCCGCCGGAGGCGACAACCGCCCGAAAGCCGCCGAAATCGTGGAGGCACTGGAATCCGCCGGCCACCGCGTCACCTACCAATCGACCCACGAAACCGGCGCGAAATGGGCCCTTCTCGATCCCGGCGATCTGGTCATAGCGGCGGGCGGCGACGGCACCATCCGCAAAATCTCCCTCGCGCTTTTCGGCCGTTCGGTCCCCATGAGTATCCTTCCGCTCGGCACCGCCAACAACATCGCCAAAACCTTCGGCATTTCCGGCACGATCCAGCAACTCGCCGCCGGACTCGAAAATCCATCCCGCGCCTACCTCGACGTCGGCCTCGCCGAAGGCCCTTGGGGGAAAAAACCGTTTGTGGAATCGGCCGGCGCCGGAGTTCTCGCCCGCACCATTTCCTACATGGCGAATCACGAAGGAAACAACAGCGCCACTTCGCCCCTCGACGAAAGCCGCAAAAGTCTCCGCGAATTCCTCGAAAACTACACGCCGCAAAACTGGACCGCCGCCCTCGACGGCAAATCCCTCCGCGGAAACTTCCTCCTCGCCGAAGCGATGAACATGCGCCTCGCCGGCCCGAATCTCCACCTCGCCCCCGATGTCGAAACCGGCGACGGCTGTTTCGATTTCGTCTTTCTCAAGGAGGAACAACGCGACGTTTTCATCGAATACCTCGAGCAATTCGAATCGTGGGAAAGCCTCGAAGCCCCTGTCGAAATCATCCGCGGAAAATCCCTCGAACTCTCTTGGCCGCACGCCGAACCGATCCACATCGACGACTTCGTCTGGCCCGACGAGGAATCGCAAAAACGAAAACAACGCGATTCCGCCCCCGTTACCGTCCGCTTTTCGCTGGTGGGAAAACCGCTCGAAATCCTCGTCCCGCGCTCCGAAAAATAACGTTATCCGTCGCCAAAACCGCCGCCGATCTCCTTCTCGTAATCCGGAAAATACCGGTTGATATCCGGCAAATCGAACGTCCGCAAAATCGCCGTATTCGGCTCGTGACGCAGCAAAAACTCGAACGACCGCTCCAGCAACCGCTCTTCCGTCTCCTTCCCGCCCGTCAACCGGTGATGATACTCCGGACTCAACCGCACCCGATGCACCGTCGTGGTCTCCCCCCGCACCGTCACCTCGTAACACCCCTCCGAAACCTTCTCGACCCCGATCATATTCACCTCCAAATCCAAAATTTAAAATTCAAAATCGAAAATCATTTTCCCTTCCGCAAACGCGACCCGCGCCACATGCAGCGCCCGCGCTCCCCCCGCCCGATATCCAACCTTCGGATCCGTCCAAGCATGAAAAGCGATCCACGGCTTCCCCTCCACGTCTCGAAAAAACGCCGCCCCGCCCGGCCCGCGGATTTTCCCGCCGCCCGATTGCAAAACCGGCCCATCCCCGCGCTTTGTATAAGGCCCGAACAACTTCTCCGCTGTCGCGTAACCGACCGAATACCGATCGCTCTCCCACCAGTTCGCCGAGTAAATCAGGTAATAAATTCCATCGTGAAACAGCAGACTCGGATTCTCGATCAACGGCTTTTCCCACTCCCGGTCCATCTCCAAAATCCGCTTCCTCTCCCCCGTCAAACTCCGCCCGTCCTCCGCCAGTTTCTGAATGTAAAGCCCCGCCGGCCGGCCCACCGCGTTCGCGTCGCTTTTCCACAATAAATAAAGCGTCCCATCCTCATCCCGGAAAACCTCCGGATCGATCGACCCGCCCTCCTCTTCCTGAAAAACCAGCGGCTCCGAACTCGTATCGACAAACGGCCCTTCCGGCGATTCGCTTTCCGCGAACGAAATCGCCTGCCTCCCTTTCTCGCTGTAACGGCTCGTATAATACAACACGAACCGATCCCCAATCCGCGCCGCACCCGGAGCCCAGATAAACCATCCCCATTTCCTCCCGTCCGGCAGCGAAACTCCCCGTTCCTTCGTCCATTTCGGATGCTCCGGCAACGCATCCCCCCGCTCCTCCCAATTCCGCAAATCCCGGCTCCGCAACACCGGCACATTCTTCCCGCCCGAATTCGTTGAGTAAGCGTAAAACCAATCATCCACCCGCAAAACCGACGGATCGGGAAAATCCCGCCCAAAAACCGGTTCCCGCCCGGACGCCCCGGCCACGATTCCCGAGAAGAACACAACCGCCCAAACTAGAAAGAAGCCCTTCACTCTCTTAATTAATTCCAAATTGCGACCCGGGAGCGACCTCAAAGCAAAAACCCGACCCGCGCGAAAAGCGAAACAGATATACGAATACAGAAACATCAAACGGCGAGCAAGTACCTGCTTCTGCCGATTAACCGGGATGGATGTCTGGGTTCGATGTCCAATGAGGCCGCTGTTCCCCGGAATCGGATGTTGGCTGGTCGTTCGGGCTCATATTCCAAAGATGAAGGAGTTTCCGTGATCGACGCAATCTGCTTCGGAAACGGCTCGTCGCCATCTACCAGTCTCTTCCGATGGCCTTACGAATCCAGCGGTTGCCCTTGCGCCTTCAACCGCTCCTGGCGTCGCTTCTCAATAAACTTGGCGTCTCGCCCCAATATCTTGAAGAACAGATGCGGATCGCCCCGCCGAATCCACCGAATCTCTAAGTTCGTTCCCAATTTGTTGGATGGTTTCATTGATCTTGCTGTTTCGGGTTTCGGCTTCCGGAAGAATCGGATTTGCGCGCCAAGATCTCTTTCAATCCCGCCAATCTCGGGTCGCGGATCACCCGGATTCCATGTTTCGATTCCAAGGCTCTCATTCGCTTCCCGTAAGCGCTGATCGACTCTGGTTGCCCGCTCATAAGCTCAATCGGAATATTTGTCCCAAAAAAAGCAATTCATTTCGAAGCGGGTCAGGGGCCGAACTGAGAAGCCCTTGACCTTCGTCCAAAGTCGGCCGATTCTAAATCCGGAATTCCGCTTGGCGAGGGCCAGGGACCTATTGAGTCAGGCGGCGTCGGGCGGGGGTCGCCCTGGAGTCGCCCCGGACCCGTTTCATTTTTTCACGGGCGCTTCGGCGTCTCGTAGGGCATCCGTCAGGCGAGGATCAGGGGCCGTTGAGCCAGATGGTGCCGGGAAGGGAGAACCCTGTAGTCTCTCTTCATCCCATTATCCCATACGCAATCGAACCGCATCTTGTTTTGACGGCTGGAACCTTCGACGTAGGGGGGCGCGCGTGCGCGAACCTGGCTTGGGGGCGGAAAATTGCCAAGGTTTAGCAACGCAAAAAAAAAACGACTTACGCGAAAAGTTCGTAAGTCGTTTTTCAAAAGTGGCGCACCCGTAGGGAGTCGAACCCCAAACCTTCTGATCCGTAGTCAGACGCTCTATCCAATTGAGCTACGGGTGCTCAGGAAAAGGCTAGAAGATGCAGACCTTCTCCCCGCATTTCAAGAAGAACTTTTCGCAAAATTGGATTTTTCTCCGCCCGCCCGAATCAAGCCGACGCCACCTTCGGCAGAAACGCCGGAATCTCCACCGAATGCGGATTGTTTCGCTTCACCTTGGCCAGCCGCGCCCGTCGCCGGATCATCCGGTCGAGCTTAATCACCAACAAATCGATCGACTTATACATATCGCCCGACGTTTCCGAAACCACCATGTCCGGTCCATTGATCTCGATAATCCCTTTCGCAGTGAAAAGGTGCTCCTTCGTCTGAATCTGCTCGTGGTCCAATTCGATGCGGATTCGGACAATCCGGTTCTCGTGACGGAAAAGCTTGTCGGTTTTCTCCCGGACAAAGTCCTTTAGAGATTCGGTGAGTTCGAGGTGACGGCCGGAGATGATGAGTTCACGATTATTCATTTTGTATTTCCTTTGCTTTAGGGTTAGCTACACAGACCGCGAAAAATGGACCCAAGGTATTGATAATGAGTTCCGAAGAGCAGCTTTTCAAAGACGTTGAAACCGTGATTATCACTGGGGGTTCCTCGGGTATAGGGGAGTGTTTCATACGCCGGATTCAAACTCTAAAACCCCAGATGGCCTTTGGCAACCTTTCTCGCACCGAACCGGCGATTTCTTTTAAAGAATCCCCGATCTTCCACATTCCGTGTGACTTAAGCCGACGCGAAGCTCTCGAATCCGCCGCCCGCGAAGCCGAAAAATTCGCCCGCCAACGATCCGGGAAAATCATGCTGATCAATAACAGCGGCTTCGGCTGCTACGGCCCGTTTCCCAATCCGGCTCTGGAGGAGCATCTCGAAATGATCCGTGTCAATGTCCAAGCCCCCGTCCACCTCACCGGCCTCCTTCTGCCGCTCCTGCGCGAACGCGGCGGATTTATCGTCAACATCGCCTCCACCTCCGCCTTCCAACCCACCCCCTACATGGCCACCTACGGTGCCAGCAAAGCGTTTCTCCTCCACTGGAGCCTCAGCCTCGGCGAAGATCTGAAACACGATGGTGTCGAAGTCCTCGCCGTCTGCCCCGGCCCCACATCCACCAAATTTTTCCGCCGCGCCGGCTTCACCCAACCCGTCGTCTCCGGCCGCATCGGACAAACTCCCGATCAAGTCGTCGACGCCACTTTCCGCGCCCTCAAATCGCGAAAAAGAGTTGTTGTTTCCGGCGGCCTCAACAAGCTGCTCGTCTCCGCCTCGTCGCGCCTGCCCAAAGCCGCCGCCGCGCGGATTTCGGAAATGGTCCTGCGGCGTTTCCGGCTCGAGAAAATGGGATGAACGGGAACACGAAAAATATGGCCGACAACGAAACCGCGAACGACGAATCGACGGAGAACGCCGCCGCGCCTCTGATCTCTCCCGACGAACTTCCCTCCTGGATTCTCTCGGAAGACGACGATCTTCTGGTCGTCAACAAACCCGGCGACATCGTTTGCCACCCGTCGAAAAACGGCCCCTGGTCCAGCCTCGTCGGCGCCTGCCGCGAATATCTCGGACTCGAAACCGTCCACCTCGTCCACCGTCTCGACCGCGAAACCAGTGGCCTCGTCATCCTGGCGAAAAACAAACGCGCCGCCCGCCTCACCCAAATGGCGTTCCAAAACCGGCACGTCACCAAATCGTATTTCGCGATTCTCGAAGGAGAAATGTCCGAACCGGTCGAGCTGAAGAACTACCTCGCCCGCGACATGGAAAGCCCCGTTTACATCAAACAAACCGTCCGCAAATCCAACAGCGCCCAACGCGCCGAAACCGCCTTCCAGCCGATCCTCTCCGCCAACGGTTTCACCTTCGCCCGCGTCATTCCACACACCGGCCGAAAGCACCAGATCCGCGTCCACGCCCACTGGCTCGGTCACGCCATCGTCGGCGACAAAATCTACGGCCCCGACGACACCCTTTACCTCGAATTCATCGAGCACGGCTGGACGCCGCGCCTGGAAACGGCCCTGCCTCTGCGCCGCCAAGCGCTCCACGCCGCCGAAGTCACGTTCACCGCACCGGAATTCCAAAAAACCTTCTCCGCCCCGCTTCTCCCCGATATGGAAAATTTCCTGCGCGACCGCCTCGGCGTCGCCGACGCGCGATCGCTTCTGGAAACCCGCGCCGCTACTGCGCCCGCTGACGGCTCATAACCTCGTCCGCCGCCGCCAACACCGCTTCCCGCAGCGCCTCCACACGAGTGTGAAGCGCGAAAGCCGACGGCGTTTCCAGCGTGTAGTTCAAGCGGTTGTGATGCGTGAAAATGTAAATCGCCTCCGGCCAATCCACCCGTTGCAAATCGTCCAACTGCGGAATAATCACCCCGCCCGCCGCGTCGTGACCATCGATTCGCGCCCCCAAATCGACCGGACAACATTTCTCAACCGCCGCAATCATCCGGCGGGCAACGCTGAATCCCTCCGCGTCCGGATTTAGCTCATACACATAAAACCCGTTCGACTCCCAATCCTCGTGGAGAAAAAGCGCCAAATCGAAATCGTTCCGGCTGCTCAACCATTCCACATGCGCCCTCGTTTCCGGCTGCGACAACGCCAGATAATCGCGATTCAAATCCACCTTCGCTCCATTTTCCCGCGTCCCGGCCCGTAATCCAACCGGATTCAAAAGCGGACAAATCGCCCACGTAATTTCCCGCGGCAAATCGTTCGCCAGCAATTCCAGAATCGCCATCGGCCCCGCCGGTTCGTCGCCATGAATTCCCGCCGAAAGATAGATCGAAGGCGACGCCATCTCGCCGCATCGCTCCAGCGCCAGCAGCGGAAGACCATCAATCTCGGCCAGCGTTTTCACCGCAAAACCGCTCTCCTTCGCCGCCCGGCGCAAATCCGCCAGCAGCGGCTCCACCTCAATCCTTTTGCCGAGGTAACTCATGCCCTCCACCATACCCGAAATCCCCCCTCCGGTAAAGCCCGCCCGCGCCGCCTTCCCAACTTCGAACTTCGAACTTCGAACTTCGAACTTCTAACTTCTTCTCATTCCTCCTCCAGCTCCACGTTCCAATACGCCAAATCCAGAAAATGCTTCCACGATTCGTAAGCCGGATTCTTCAACACGAAACTGATAAACGGACGCCATTTCGGCCGATGCGGTTTCTTCAGCAAACGCATGTGCGCCTCGTGCGGCAACCGGTTCGCTTTCCGGATATTGCACGGTACACACGAGCAAACGATGTTTTCCCAAGTGGTTTTGCCGCCGTAGTGACGCGGAATCACGTGGTCCAAATTCAGCTCCGTCCGGTCGAACTTTTTGCCGCAATACTGGCACTGATTCTTGTCCCGCTCGAAAACGTTGTTCCGGGTAAACTTCACCTCCTTTTGCGGCACCTTGTCGAAAACCGACAGCAGAATAATCTGCGGCATAATGATCCGGTGACGCACCGTGTGAACGCATTCGACCTCCGAAAGCGGCGGATTTTCCCTCGAAAAATCGATCCAGTCCATCATGTCGAAAACACGATAGCTGTCTTCCAAGGGGTGAATTACTTGGGCATGGCCCTGGCACAAAAGATTAAACGTCCTCTGCATGCCGATAATATTCACGGCCTGCCAAAGGCGGTTCAGCACCAGAACCTGCGAAGAAAGCGCGGATTCCATAGCAATGTCCAAATCTATAACGGCCCCAACTCCCGCGTGTCAATGGATTCCCCTAGATCACGTAACGTTTCCTTTCGGGACCAAAAACTGCTTTCCCGCTCCCAACGATGCTCTACGACACCATCATCGTCGGAGGCGGTCCCACCGGTTTGAGCGCCGCCCTAATTCTCGGCCGCTGCCGCCGAAAGGTAATCGTCGTCGATTCCCGCCAACCGCGAAACGCCGTTTCCAAAGGAATCAGCGGCTTCCTCACCCGCGACGGAATTGCCACGAGCGAGTTCCACGAAATCGCCGTCAACCAGCTAAGCGCCTATCCCACCGTCAAATACCTCTACGGCGAAGCCATCGACGCCTGCCGCGATTCCGGCGGTTTTCACGTCACCCTCCAGGACGGAAACGTCCTTCGCGGCCGCCGCCTTCTCCTCGCCACCGGCCTCGTCGACGAACTTCCCCCCGTGGAAGGCATTCACCATTTCTGGGGAAAAAGCGTCTTCGTTTGTCCGCTCTGCGATGGCTGGGAAATGTGCGACCGCCCAATGCTCCTCTACGGCGCCGGCCCGGAAATGCCCGCTCTCGCCATGGAACTTCTCATCTGGACCCGCGATCTCGTCGTCGCCACCCCCGGCGAATCCGGTTTCTCCGCCCGCGACAGAAATTACTTCCGCAAAAACGGCATCCGCCTGCTCGAAGAAAAAATCATTCGCCTCGAAGGAGAAAACGGCATTCTGGAACGCGTCGTTTTCGCCGACGGACTCACGCTGCCCCGCGATTGCGTTTTCCTTCATACGGCCCAGAGGCAACGCTCCGAACTTCCCGCGAAACTCGGTTGCGCCTTCACCGACGAAGGTTCCGTCGACGACCGCGAAATGGAGCGAACCAACATCCCCGGCCTCTACGTCGCCGGCAACGCCTCCAAAGGTCTCCAACTCGCCATCATCGCCGCCGCCGAAGGAGCCAAAGCCGCATTCTCCATCAACGAATCCCTCCAAGCCGAAGACACCGGTTTCTGGGAACCGGAAGACCTCTAACCGCTAAATTCGCCGGAAATTTCCAAAACCCCCGAAATCCTCGCAATTCGCCGAAGCCGCGTCCGCCAAAAAAACCCGCCTCACCCCGTATCTTCCGAAAGCAATTGCAACTCCCGCAACCGCGCCCGCGCCGCCTTCACATCCCGAACTTGCCCGGCCAAAAGCGCCCGCAATTCCTCCGGCGCGTCCGGATCGTCCGCCTCCCCGTAAACCCGCAACACTTCCTCCTCCCTCTCCAGACATTCCCACAAAACCTCCCGCTCATCCCGCCGCGCCGCCGAAACCTCCCCCGCTTCCGCCAACGCCGCCGGTTCCGGTTCACCGTTTCCGATTCCGCCATCCCAGCCACCGCTCCCCCAAATCTCGAGTTCCGCCAAAAACTTCCCTCTCTGAAGAGCGTAGGAGCTGAACAAATACTTCAAATCGACATCCCGCACTTCCCGAGCCAAAGCGAGATATCGCTCCTGACTCTCGCGACAGGTGGTCATAAGACGGTGGAGTGGTTGAATCCAGTGAAGATCGGATGACTGCATACGGGTTAACTTCCGCCGGGCAGGCATAACTGCGTCCAAGCGGGATCAGCGGTTTAGCTGGAAACGTACCACGCCCATCCGCCGCCATTTTGCCGCTCCCCGGGCGCTTTTCCGCCATCCCGCAACCGCACAATGCCATTTTCCACCTGCAATTTGCCATAATCGCCCCGGCCCCCCGCGTCCCGCCACCGGCGCTCCGCCACCGCGAATTGGCCGGAGATTGAACTTGTGGAGACAACGCGGAAGCCGTAATCCCATTCCCTGTGTTTCTGAGAAAACTGACGCCCGCCGCACTCGCCGGTTTCACCTTCGCCTCATGCGCGGTCATGCCCGCCCGCGGCCAGTTCGAACTCGTTTCGGACGATCCTGTCGTTTACGACCACCGCAGCGGAGAACTCCGGGCCCTCGGCAGCGCCGAACTCCGCTACCAGGGAACTCTGCTCACCGCCAACGAGATCCTTTTCAACCAACAAAAACAGACCGCCTCCGCCACCGGCGATCTCCGGATCACCAGCCCGGATATGAGGATCGTCGGCGAAACTGCCTCCTACTCGCTCGAAGACAAAACCGCCCGGGGCGCGAATCTCCGTTTCGGCCAACCGCCCTTCCACGCCGAAGTTTCCGAAATCACCGCCACTGAAAACCTCGTCCAAATGCGCGACGGCGTCTTCTACTACGGCGACCCCCGCCCGCTCGCCATCAATTTCCGCGCCCGCCAGGTCAACTACATTCCCAACGAGTCGATTCAGGCCGAAAGCGTCACTCTCCGCCTCGGCAAAATCCCGTTCTTCTACCTGCCCTCCTTCAGCCAGAGCGTCGGCGGAATCGGCACCGAAGTCACCGCCAACGCCGGTTACGGCCGAAACCTCGGCGCCTTCGTCTTCGTCGGAACCCGCACCCCGCTCTTCCCCGGATTTTCCGCCGGACCCGAACTCGGCTACTACGGACGACGCGGTTTGCTCGCCGGCCCCGGTTTCTCCTACGAGGTGAACACCGACGACTACTGGGTCGAAGGTAACTTCAGCAGCGGCTACATCAACGACCGCGGCGACACCGGCCTCGACCGCCTCGACCGCCCGATCGACGACGACCGCTCCTTCCTCGAATGGCGTCACAAACAGCGTTTCGGCGAATCCCTCGAATTCACCGCCCAAGCCGACATCTGGAGCGATTCCGAAGTCACCCGCGATTTCCGCCCGCGCCTCTTCAACGACAACCAGTTCCCCGACAACTTCTTCGAAGCCGCCTACCTCGGCAACGATTACATCGTTTCCGCCTTCACCCGAGTTTCCCCCAACGATTTCCAGGTCGTTCCCGAACGCCTCCCGGAAATCCGCTTCGACCTGCTCCCGCAATCTCTCGGCCCGCATTTCTACCACCAGCTCCAAGCCAGCGCCGCCATTCTCAATGAGGAAGATCCGTTTCTCGACGATCTCCGCAGCGAGCGCCTCGATCTTTACTACGGACTCCACTGGCCGATCGTCGCGACCGATTGGCTAACCATTACCCCGAAAGCGGGCGCGCGCGTCACCCATTACGAACGGACGCTCGAAAACCGCGACGACTACACCCGCGTTCTCGGCGAAATCGGCGCCGACGCCGAAATGAACGCTTTCGCGATCTACGATTACCACAACGAACTCTGGGGAATCCAAGGCATCCGCCACGTCGTGAAACCCCGGATTCATTATCGTTTCATTCCCGAAGCCGATCACGGTTCGCGCTTCATACCGCAAATCGAAACGCAGCCGTTCACGACCCAGCTGGAACCGATCGATCTCGGCCACGTGCGCCATCTCGACGAAATGACCGAGATCCACACGCTCCGCTACGGCTTGGACAACCTCTTCCAAACCCGCGACGATTCCTACGGTTCCCGCGATCTCCTCTCCGTTTTCGTCGCCAACGACCTCCGCTTTTCCCGCGATCCCGGCCAGGAATTCGTTTCCGACGTCCACACCCAAATCTCCTTCACTCCGATCTACTGGCTCCGTTTCGACACCCTCAGCCGCGTTTCCCCGCAACAACCGGAATTCCGCGAACTCAACACCGCCCTCACGCTCACCGACGCCCGTTTCTGGTCGCTCCGTCTCGGCACCGAATACACCGAAGGACTCATCGAACAATACTCGATGATTTACGCCCTCCGCCTGAACGAAACCTACCGCGTCATCGCCGATCTCCGCTACGACGCCAACCGGAGCCGCTTCTCCCGCCAATCCTATTCTCTCGTGCAAAACCTCTACAACTCGTGGGAAGTCCAGTATCAGGTTTACTTCAACAGCGGCGCCGACCGCGAAGGCTCCTCCGGCGTCGGCGTCTCCTTCACCTACCTTTCCTTCTAATTTCCGGTTTCCCAACGTGATTTCCAACAACGCCTATTCGGTAAAACTCCCCGCCTTCGAAGGTCCGCTCGACCTCCTCCTCTTCCTTATCCGGAAACACGAAATCGACATCTACGACATCCCGATCGAAACCGTCACCCGCCAATACCTCAAAATCCTTTACGAAATGGAGCAGGTGCAGCTCGAGGTCGCCGGCGAATTCTTCGTCATGGCCGCCACCTTGATGGAAATCAAAAGCCGCACGCTCCTTCCCAAACAGCTCCAAACCGAAGACGAACAAAGCGATGACGAGGAATTCGATCCCCGCTGGGAACTGGTTCACCAACTCCTCGAATACCAGAAATTCAAACAAGCCGCCCAGGAAGTGGAACGTCTCGCGGCCACCCAAATGGAGCTTTTCCCCCGCCTCGTTCTCGGCAAACAGGCGCTCCTCGCCAACGAACGCCCGCTGAAACCCGCCGACAAACTCGACCTCTGGCACGCGTTCAACCAAGTTCTCCGACGCCTCTCGGAAAAACTCACCATCGGCGAAATCCACGACGAACCGGTCACCGTTTCCGACCGGATGGAATTCATCCTGAGCGTGATCCAGGATGGCCGCACTGAAAAATTCACCGCCCTTTTCGAAGACATCGGAAAAACCACCATAAAAATGGTCATCGCCACGTTCCTCGGAATTCTCGAACTCGTCCGGCTCCGAAAACTGAACGTCTGGCAAGACGACTCGTTTTCCGAAATCTACTTTTCCGCCAGCCGGCAAATGGAACTTGAAACCATCGCGGATTGATCGAGACTGGAAGGGTGAACAACGACACGGAAAAAAGCGCGTTTTTGTTGGGATTGGGCCTCGATAATCAGGATGGACACAAGCGGATTACCCAGGCCGAACAGTTTTACATCGTCGGCGGATCGCAAGAAACGCACGAGCGTATGACCGAAACCGCGATCAAAACCTGCGAGGAATTGCGTAATCGCGGAAAATCCCTTCACTCTGTAGAAAAACAGGAATTGGCGGAAATCGTTCACAAAAGCACGCCCGCTCCCTGATTCGCAACTCTCAACCCATTATCTTCTTGTCAGCTTTTTCGGAACGAACGAAACTCCGCCCAAATACCTAGCCAACCCATGGATAAAGAACCCGAACAGCCAAAGAAAATTTCTCTCAACCGTCCGGAATCGTCGGACCAACCGGCGCAACCGGCCGCCAACGAACCGGCTCCTGAAAAACAGGAATCGTCTGCCGAGCCCAAAGCCGCTCCGCGCTCCCTGAAACTCAGCCTTTCCGACAAACCGGGCACTCCGGAATCGTCCCCGGCGGCCGCCGAAGATAAACAGACCGAAGAACCCGCCCCCGCGCCGGCCCCAACGCCCGCCGCGCAAAACATTCCCACCCCGTCGGCTCCCGCCGCGCCGCGTCCCACGCCTTCCGGCCCTCCGCCCGCGACGACCGCCGGCGGAACCGCCGCTCCGCGTCCCGCGGCCCCCGGCGCTCCCAAACCTCCTCCGGGCAAACCCGCCGGTCCGATGGGCGGAAAAACGCCTCCGCCGCCTCCCCCCGGCCGTCCCGGCGCGCCTCGTCCAGGAGCGCCGCGTCCCGGCGCACCCACCGGCACCGCGCCCAAACCCGCCGTTCCCACTCCCGCTCCCGTGGAGGAAGATGCGGACGAAAACCGGGTTTCCGGAGGCGCTCTCGCCCTCGATGCGATCGCCGCGGCCGTCGCCCTGGCCTTCGCCGTTCTTATCTACCTGAAACTCTGATTTATGGCAGAAAATATCAAAAACTTGAGTTCCAGCAGCTTCAACGAGGCCGTCGCTTCGTCGAAACCTGTTCTCGTCGATTTTTGGGCTCCGTGGTGCGGACCGTGCAAAGCCATCGCTCCGATTCTGGACGAAGTGGCGACGGAGTTGAACGGCGAAGCGCAGATCTGCAAGGTCAACGTGGACGAAGAACCCGAACTTTCGGCGCAATTCAACATCCGCTTCATTCCCGCCCTCCTCATTTTCAAGGACGGCAAAATGGTCGAACAATTGGGAATGACCAACAAAAACGACCTGATCAACCGCATCCGGGCACACGCCTAAAAACGGATTCAACTTACCAAAAAGCCGGAGCCACTCACGGTTCCGGCTTTTTTTGCTTCCAAATCCTTTACCCCAGCAACACCCCGACCGAAAACAGCGCCCCATAACCCAGCAACAACGCCGCCGTTTTCGCCAAAACCGCGTTCGCTTCCCGCCCCTTCGCCTTCCGCAACTTCAAAAACAACCGCGCCAGCACCGGAAGCAGCAACCACGGTAAAAGAATCGTCGCGCGGTATCCCTGCCAGAAAAAGAAAACCGGAACCGCGAAAGCCACCACCCCCATCGCCAAATATTCCCCGAGCGCGAACCGCCTCCCAAATCGCACCGCCAACGTCCGCTTCCCGCTCCGCGCGTCCGTTTCCCGGTCCCGGTAATTGTTTACCGTCAAAATGTTCACCGCCAACGCCCCAACCGCCGCCCCCGCCGCCCAAGCTTCCCACGCGAAGAATCCGGTTTGCACGTAAAACGTGAAACCCACCGCGACCAGCCCGAAAAACACGAACACGAAAATGTCCCCGAGTCCGTTGTAAGCCAACGCGTATCGCCCGGCCGTATACAAGTAACCGAACAAAATGCTCGCGCTCCCGACGCCGATCAACCACCACCCGCCATACCACACGAGCTGAATCCCCACCAGAAACGCCGCGCCGAAAACCAATCCCGTCGCCCGCAACATCCGCTTCGGCGCCACCGCTCCCGACGCCACCATCCTCGTCGGACCGAGCCGGTCGTGCGTATCCGCGCCTTTGATGAAATCGAAATAATCGTTCGCCAGATTCGTCCCGACTTGCACCAAAAGCGCGAAAACCAGACAGAGCGCCGCGGGAACAAAATGCCAATCCCCCAGCCGCGCCGCCAACGCCGTTCCGACAACCACCGGAACCGCCGCCGCCGGAAGCGTTTTCGGACGCGCCGCCAACAGCCACGGACGAATTCCCGAAGGCCGTTCCTCCCGCGCGTTCAGTGAAGTATCAATCACCGCGTCCGAAAACCTCTCCCCTTCGTCAAACAATCATTCCGACCGCCACGGTCGCATTGGTAAACTCGTCGATCAGGATAATGCTCCCAGTCAACCTGTTCCGCCGATAGCTGTCGGCCAGAAGCGGTTGCGACGTCCGGATCACCAACCGACCGATATCGTTAAGAACCATTTCCTTATCATCCTCGACCTTGTGGAGCGTGTTGATGTTCACTTTGTAGCGAAGCTCCTTCACGATACAACGGCACTCCCGCGTGGTATGACGGATAATATATTTCCCGCCGACGCTAAGTTTCTTGTCGGAAAACCAGCACGCCATGATTTCGACATCTTGCGTCACCTCCGGCGGATTGTTCTGCTTCACCAGCATATCGCCGCGACTGATGTCGATTTCGTCTTCCAATGTCAGCGCCACCGACATCGGCGAAAACGCCTCTTCCAACGGACCGTCGAAAGTGTGAATCGCCTTGATCCGTGTCGAAAAGCCCGATGGCAAAACCGTCACCTCGTCGCCCGGTTTGAAAACTCCTCCGCAAACCCGCCCCGCGAAACCGCGGAAATCGTGATGCTCATTCGTCTGCGGACGAATCACCCACTGCACCGGAAACCGCGCGTCGACATGGTTGAAATCGTTCGCGATATAAACATTCTCCAAATTATAAAGAACGCTGCCGCCCTTGTACCACGGCATGTTCACCGAATTATCCACCACATTGTCGCCCAGCAACGCGCTGATCGGAATGAACCGCAAATCCGGAACATCCAAACGCGACGCGAAATCCTTAAACCGCGCCACAATGTTCGTGAAAACCTCCTCGCTGAAATCAACGAGGTCCATCTTGTTCACACAAATCACCAAATGCTGAATACGCAGCAACGACGCGATAAAAGCGTGCCGGCAAGTCTGCTCCACCACACCCTTGCGAGCGTCGATCAAGATGATCGCCAAATTCGCAGTCGACGCGCCCGTCACCATATTGCGCGTGTATTGAATATGACCCGGAGTATCCGCGATAATAAACTTGCGCTTCGGCGTCGCAAAATACCGATACGCGACATCGATGGTAATCCCCTGCTCCCGTTCCGCCCGAAGACCATCGGTAAGCAAAGCCAAATTCACATAACCGTCCCCCCGCTGCTCGCTGCTCTTCTCCACCGCTTCGAGCTGATCCTCAAAAATCGCCTTGGTATCGTAAAGCAACCGCCCGATCAAAGTGCTCTTGCCATCATCGACACTGCCAGCAGTCGTGAACCGCAACAGGTCCATATCCAAATATTCGTTTTTCAT
>CAZJCL010000012.1:20203-24798 GCA_964544025.1 uncultured Opitutales bacterium
CTCAAAAATACCCCGCTTTCTTCCGATCCTCCATCGCGGTTTCCGAACGCTTGTCATCCGCCCGACCACCACGCTCTGTCATCCGGGCTGCCGCCACTTCGCGGATAATATCGGTCAGGCTGGACGCCTCCGAAAGAACCGCGCCGGTACACGTCATGTCACCCACCGTCCGGAAGCGCACACGCTTGGTTTCCACGATCTCGTTCTTGGTAGGCGTGACGAATTCCGACGTCGCCAGCCACGCGCCACCTCGCTGAAACACATCCCGTTCGTGCGAAAAATAAATGCTCGGGATCTCCAGATTCTCGATCGAGATATACTGCCAAACATCCATTTCCGTCCAGTTGCTCAACGGAAACACCCGGAAATGCTCCCCGATGTTCTTGCGGCCGTTGAACAAATTCCACAATTCCGGCCTCTGATTCTTCGGATCCCATTGCCCGAATTCATCCCGGTGCGAGAAAAACCGCTCCTTCGCCCGCGCCTTCTCCTCGTCCCGGCGAGCCCCGCCGATTGCCGCGTCGAACTGGTGCTCCTCGATCGCGTCGAGCAACGTCACGATCTGCAACGCGTTCCGGCTCGCGTTCGGACCCTTTTCCTCGACCGCCCGTCCCTTGTCCACCGATTCCTGCACCGTTCGCACGATCAGCTTCGCCCCCACCTCTTCCACCAGCTTGTCGCGAAACTCGATTGTTTCCGGAAAATTATGCCCCGTATCCACATGCATCAGTGGAAACGGAAACCGCGCCGGCGAGAACGCCTTTTGCGCAAGTCTCACCATAACGATCGAATCCTTTCCGCCCGAAAAGAGCAAAACAGGACGCTCAAACTGCGCCGCCACTTCGCGCATAACGAAAATAGCCTCGGATTCAAGCTGCTTGAGATGGCTGAGATTGTAAGAACTCATAATAAAACGACGGACAAGAAACTCACTGTTTCGCGCCCAAACGCGGCGCGACGTATTCATAAAGGCGTTGCAAAGATTCCTCCGGAGTCTCCCGCTCGGTATCCAAAACCAAATCACACCGCTCCGGTTCTTCGAACGAAGAATCTTTCCCCGTAAAATGATCGACCCCGCCTTTTTGCGCCTTCGCGTACAACCCTTTTACATCCCGGGCCGCGCAGGTCTCGAAACTGCAACGCACATAAACCTCCAACAAATCCTCCCCCAAAATCTCCCGGGCGGACGCACGGTTCGCTCGCAACGGAGTGATAAACGAATTGATCACCGCGATCCCGGCGTGAACGAACAATCTGCTCACTTCCGCGATCCGCCGGATATTCTCCGCCCGGTCCGCGTCCGAAAACCCAAGATTGCTGTTCAACCCCGTCCGGACATTGTCTCCATCCAGCAAATGCGTGTGAATCCCTTCCCCGAACAAACGTTTCTCCAACGCCACCGCCAACGTGCTTTTTCCCGATCCGGAAAGCCCGTACAACCAAATCACCCGACCTTTATGACCGTTGCGTTTCTCCTTTTCTTCCCGCGAAACCACTCGGTCGAAGATCGGATGAATATTTGTGGAGTTTGTCACGCCATTTACTTAAGATTCAAAGCCTGAAGTTTGTAAAGCCTCTTTAGCCTTTTTCTTAGGAGAATCTTCCGGCTGGCGCTCGCCAACCGCCTACTCGTAGCGGATATCCGGCATAAACGGCGGCACAAACCGCTGGGCAACCGGAATTCCCAATGCCTCCTCCACCTGACGTATCCGTTCCAGAATCACATCGGAACGATCCCCCGGCGCATGCGGATCCAGCCTCGGATAAAGCTGCTTGAGCCATTCATACGCGTCTTGGTCGCGCCCCAATCGCCGAAGCAGTTCTCCATAAATCCGGCCCGCGTATCTCGGCGGTTCCGGCGATTCCGCCGCCTTCCGGTAAAATTCCGCCGCCGTCTCCAGATCGTCCATTTTCCGCTGATACAGATTCGCGATATCGATGTAGAGAAGCGGATGATCCGGATGATAATTCAACCCGCGGTGCAAATATCGGATAGCCACCGTCGCCTGCTCCTCCTCGATCCGCTGGATAATCGTATCGGGAACATCCTCCCACTCGCCCACTTCGCGAATCCGCCAGACCGGCATGTCGTAACCGATCATCCGCGCCCCGTTCAGCCAGAAAAAAAGCGGTCGCGGATCGATCGTCGTAACGAACTGAATCATCGTCTGCGTAGCCGGCAAATCGTCCTCTTCCCAACTCTCGTTCGCCCGCAGCCACATGAAGTTCGCCACCAAGGCCCGAAATCCGCCCAACAATCCGACCGTGATTCCCTGCCCGAGCGCGCCTTCCAAACTCGCCAAATCCAGCGCCGGTTCGTTCTCGCGCAAAACATTCCATGCCGGACGCTCCACCGGTTGCAGGACAAATCCCGTAACCAGCAGCGTCAAAACGATAACGCCCAATGCTTTCCACTTCATCAGATTTCCCTCTGCCGGAAGCTATAAATTGCCAACCCGTTGAAAACGAGCACGTAAACCACGCCGATCAGCGTAATCGACCCGAAGAAACTCATCGGTATCACCTCGCCCAGCGCCACTTGGTCGCCCACGTTGAAGAGCTGGAAATTCGGAAAAATCAGCGCCAGGAGCCGCACCAAAATCCGGGCCGGCCAAAACGCGATGTTCTGCCACGCCTCCACCGCCAGATACTGCAAGTGGCAGATAATCAGAATAAAAAACGAGACGATCACCGAATACAGATTCGTGTTCGAGAAGCTCGCGACGACCATCGTGATCGCGCATAAAATGCAGAACTTCAGCCACTGGAGAAACCCGAAGAGAAAAATATCCCCGTAACGCACCATGCGCGCCTCCTCATATTCCGCCAGCCCCTCGAGAATCGCTCCTTCCCGCCAATAAAGCAGAACCACCAGCAAAATCGTCATCAGCGCCGTAAACACCGCGAGCACCGCCGCGACCCCGAAAAACTTCCCGAAAATAAACTCCGAGCGAAACAACGGTTTCGCCAGAATCGTCAACGCCGTCCGGTTCTCGATTTCGCTGAAAAACAATTGCGCCGTCGCCACAATCGCCAGAATCGACCCGAAAAAGACGATCGCGCCGAACCCGAAATCCGCGATGAATTTCAACTCCGACGCCCCGAAATTGAACTCCCGCAAAAACAGCGAACTCGCCGTCATGCCGATCGCGATCAACACGAGAAAATTGAAAAGCTTTTGCCGCACCGCCTCCAAAAAGGTATTGCGGCCAATCACCAATATCCGGCTCGGAGAAAAGGTTACCTTATCCATTGCTTATTTCTCCTCCTTCTGGTTTTCGCCGGAAGCCTTGGTGTCGGGTCGCCGCCCCGTTTCCGCCTGACTCACGTGCTCCAGGAAAACGCGGTCCAGGCTCGACTGCGGCTGCTCGACTTCCACCAGCCGCGCCCCCTGGTCCGCCAAAAACTTCGCCGCCGCTGCCTCCAGCTCCGGCGTCAGATTTTCCACCACAAGCGATTTCATTCCTTTTCGTCCCACCAGATCGGTTACCTTCCCCTGCTTGATCAGCTTCCCCCGGTTCAAAATCGCCACCTCGTCGCAAATGTCCTCCACCTGCGCCAAAAGGTGCGAGCAAAGCAAAACCGTTTTCCCCTGATCCTTCAGCTTCAAAATCAATTCCGAAATCTCCGCCGATCCCACCGGATCCACCCCGGCCGTCGGTTCATCAAGAATGATCAAACGCGGATTATGCACCAGCGCCTGCGCCAGTCCGATGCGTTGCAACATCCCTTTCGAATACGTGCCAACGCGCCGGTTCGCCGCCTCGCGAAGCCCGACCCACTCGATCACCTCCTGCACCCGGTCCTTCAAAATGCTTTTCTCGACCTGACAAATCTTGGCGAAAAACTTCACCATCTCGAAGCCGGTCAGATAACGGTAGAAATAAGGCGCTTCCGGCAAGAAACCGACGTCCTTGCGCGATTGCACATTATGACTCGGCACGCCGAAAATCTCACATTTCCCGACCGTCGGCGCGAGCAATCCGAGGATCACCTTAATCGTCGTGCTCTTTCCAGAACCGTTGGGACCAAGCAGGCCGAACACCTGATTGTCCCGAATTTGAAGTGACAGATTATCCACCGCCCGGAGCTTCAGATTCCTGAAGCCGAACGGAAAATCCTTGGTCAGATTTTCAATATTGATCGCAGGTGTCATGAAGAAATTTTCCGAAAGAATGACAAAAGAATGTTCAAGCAGTTCCGAGCGGGGACTTTAAGAAAGGTCAGCGGATAGTAAAACCGAAAAATGCTCGATTGCGCCGCTCCCCCCGTTTTTCGACGTTCTTGATAAAACCGCTCATCTCCTCCTCCACCTCCGCCGTAAAGGCCAAAACCTCTCCCCGATCCCCCTCCGCCTCCAGAATCACCCGTCCATCCGCCAAATTCTGCACATAGCCCGCCACCTCGAACCCTTTCGCGATCTGCAAAACCTGATACCGAAAACCCACGCCCTGCACACGCCCGCTGAAATAAACGGTTTCGTGAAACACATCCGGCCCTGCTGCGTCGCTGTCGCTCATGCGTCTTCAGACATTCACGCAACGCGCGCCCCGGAGCAAATCAATTCACCCGAAGAATCCCCCGCCCAAAGCGAC
>CAZJCL010000013.1:0-8505 GCA_964544025.1 uncultured Opitutales bacterium
AATCTGCCCTCTGGCCCGCCGTGCCCGCGAAACTCCAACCGCTCCCTTGATCCGCATTTAAATCATTCCGCCGAATCCGCCAACGCGACTATTCCCGCAAAATCTTCTCCATCGCTTTCCCTTTCGTGAACTCATCGATCAACTTATCTAGATACCTGATTTTCCGCATCAACGGATCCTCTACCTCTTCCACCCGAACGCCGCACACCACTCCCCGGATAAGCGCGCTGTTCGGATGAAAACACGGCGCTTGCTCGAAAAACGTTCTAAAATCGTTTCCCAACTCAATCTGCCGTTCCAATCCCGCTGAGTCGTAGCCGGTCAACCAGCAAATAATCCCGTCCACCTCCTCCTTCGTTCGCCCTTTCCGTTCCGCCTTCTGAACATAAAGCGGATACACCCGCGCAAACTTCACCGCAAAGATAGCCTGTTCACTCATCCCAACCCCCCTAATCCAAAATCCAAAATCTAAAATTTAAAATGTTAAGGCAGATCCAGCTTCTGCCCCTCCGCCAACAACCGCTCCCGCAACTTCCCGTAATCCACCTCCTGCACATCAAGTTCCTCGTCCAGCGCCATCGCCGCCGCCGTCGCCGCCGAATGCCCCAAAATCATAAAGACCGGCTCCATCCGAATCGACCCAAACGCGATATGCGACGCCGACAAACAAACAGGCACAAACAAATTCCGGCACTCCTCCCGCTTCGGCACGATCGAACGATAACTGATCATATAAGCCCCCCGCGGACTCACCTGCACATCCCCCTCGTTTCGCACCGTCCCCTCCTCCGTCACATAACGCATCGTATGATGCGAATCCAAAGTATACGACCCCAGCCCCACCGAATCCTCGATCAACCGCGTCCGCACACAATCATGCTCCGTCATCACATAATCGCTCACCATCCGCCGCGCCTCACGGATATATAACTGATGCGGCCAATTCCCCGTCTCCTCAAATTCATCCTTCGGCAACCCCCATTTGTTAATCGCCTCCCGCGTATCCGCCGGCACCCGCTCGTCGTTCGCCAAAAACCACAAAAACCCCATTTGGTAATTCCTATGATCCTCCACAATCGCCTCGCGCGTTTCGTAATCTCCTTCCGGGTACCCATAATTCGCCCCAATGTAATCAAACGAAACCGGCCCCGCGTTGTTCGAATCCGTTTTCCGGTTCGGCATCAGCGTCAACGTAAACGGAATCCGGTTCTGCCGCATCCGGATATGCTGATTCGCCCCGTTCACGATCGACCGCAGCAACAGCTCATACCGCAACGGATCGTAATTCTCCGGCTTCGGAAACGGCACCCGGTTCTCCGGCACATCCGTCAAACACATCCGGTAACAAAACGCCTGCAACCGATGATCCGCGCTCCCATCCGCCGGCGGCGGCTCCGCCTCGATTCCCGGCAACAACCCGCTCTCCGGATTCCCCGCCTCCACATACGGATCCACCGCCGCCTCGAACTGATGAAACCGCGCCCGCCCCGCCTGCACCCCGTTCAAAGTCTCCCCGTAAGTCTCGTTCGACTCCCGCCCCACCGCGTAACTCACCCCCGCCTTCGCCAGCAAATCCCCCTCGTAAGTCGCATCCATAAAAATCCGCCCGCGAAACCTCCTCCCGCTCTCCATCCGGATTTCCCGAATCCGCCCCTCCTCCATCCGCACCCCGCGTCCCTCCGCCAAATCCAGCCGCTCCCCGAAAACCACCGGCACCTCCGCCTCCGCCAACATCTCCTCAAAAACCTTCCGCGCCACCGACGGCTCGAAGGTCCACATCGCATCCCCCTCCGGCAACTTCCGCTCCCCAAATTTCCACGCCGCCGGATCCTCGTAATGCTTCCGGATCCGCTGATAAAACTCCCGCGAAATCCCCCCGATCGCCGCCTTGTTCCCCGAATCCGTCGCCCCCAAACCGCTCGCGCTCAATCCGCCGATAAACTCCCCCGGCTCCACGACAACCACCGACTTCCCCAACCGCGCCGACTGCACCGCCGCCGCCACCCCCGCCGAAGTCCCCCCATAAACCACCACATCGTAAACCCTCTCCTCCGCCCAAACCGAATTCCCCCCCACCGCCACCAAAGAAAGCCAAATCACCGCCCGCAAAAAGGTATTCATACTTCAAATAAAACACCAAAACCCACCAAACCCCAGAGCAAAAATCCAGCGCCCAAGCCTCCCCAATCACCAATAACAAATAACCAATAACTCCCCTCCCCCACCTTCCCACCTTCAAACCTTCAAACCTTCAAACCTTCAAACCTTCCCACCACCCTTCGAAGTTGAACCCCTCCCGCCCTCCACTGTATCATCCCACACCATGACGCCACCGGAACCTTCCAGCGAAAACATCGCCCTCCTCATCGACGCCGACAACGCGCCCGCCGCCAAAATCGATTTCATCATCGCCGAACTCGCCTCCTACGGCGTCGTCAACATCCGCCGCGCCTACGGAAACTGGAAAAAGCAAGCCCTCGCCGGCTGGGAAAAAATCCTCCACGACTACGCCATCCAGCCCGTCCAGCACTTCGATCTCGTCAAAGGCAAAAACGCCAGCGACATGGCCCTCCTTATCGACGCCATGGATCTCCTCTACACCAAAAACATCGGCACCTTCTGCCTCGTCTCCTCCGATTGCGATTTCACGCCGCTGATCCTCCGCCTCCGCGCCGATGGAAAAAAAGTCATCGGTTTCGGCGACAAAAAAGCCCCTTCCCCCTTCGTCAACAGCTGCACCCGTTTCCTCTATCTCGACGACGAGAAAAAAACGCCCAATGCCGCCAAAGACAAACGCCCCAAAGGCGACGAACTGAAGCGCGATTCAAAACTGATGAACGTCCTCCGCAGCGCCGTGGAATCCGCCGAAGACGAAGACGGCTGGGCACCCCTCGGCCCAGTTGGCTCGCACATCGCCAACCAAGGCTCCTTCGATTCCCGCAACTACGGTTTCAGCAAACTCAGCGGCCTCTTCGCCGCCATCGATCTCTTCGAAGTCAAAAAGATCGAAGGCGACTCCCCCACCATCCTCGTCCGCCGCAAACCCCGCTGAGAAGCGAAGTTTCAGGTTCAAAGTTCAAAGTTCAAAGTTGGACGTTGGACGTTGAACGTTGGACGTTGAACATTGAACGTTGAACGTTGGACGTTGTTGAATCCGTCCTTCCACCCAATCCAAAATCCCAAATCTAAAATCCAAAATTCTCCAAAACCCACCCGCTTCCTTCCGCCCGATATTTCCCGCCGCTCAACCAAATATACGCCCCCCGCGACAGCGCATCGTCCTCATCGTGTTCTCCCCGCAACCACGCCGCCGCGTAAGCGCTCAACTCGATATCATCGATCCGCCAATCCCGGTCCAAATCCGCCGGATGATACCCCGCCTCCGGTTCCGGCTCCGGCTCCGGCTCAGGCTCAGGCTCAGGTTCCGGCACCTCCGAATCCTCTCCCCACGGCGCTGGATACGGCGGCACGTAATTGTCCCAATCGTATTCGAAATGCAACTCCGGCATCGGCGTCCCGCTCCCCAAATAATGCGACCCAAACAAATACCACTCCTCCGGCTCCCGATACCGATCCGTATGCACCCCTTTATGCATATCAAAACGCGGAAACGCGTATCGATCCTCCAAACTTAGAAATCCCTCCCGCATCGCGAAAGCCGCCTCATACCCTTCCCCCCAAATCGCATTCCGCACCGAAATCTCTTCCGACCCAACCCCGTAAGGATACGCGAAAAACCGCGGCGTCTTCCCCAACTCCTCCTCGATCCGCTCCTTCGCCAAACGCGATTCGATCAACGGCGACGTCAGCCGCAAATCCGTATGCTCATTTCCCGTCGCCTGAAAATCCCACCGCCCCGACGCCTCCATCTCCCGAATCTCGTCCCAAGTCAGATGCGGAATTCGCGGATCGGAGTCATGCGGATCCCAAGCATTATCCCCACCGATAAAAAACGGCGGAATGAAGTTCGTCGCCTTAAACCCATACTTCGCCAAAATCGGATCCACCACCTCCTTATGCAACTTCCATCCATTCAGGAAAGTTAACACAATCGCCTTCTCCGGAGCCGCCTTTTTCCCCCGGCGATAATCCATTAAATCATCCAGCGAAACCGTAACATACCCCGCCTCCTTCAAAGCCCGCATATGATTCTCAAAAGTCTCCTCCGATATCCAATACCAATTAATCTCCTCCCCGATTTTATTATACGATAAAATCGGCACCGAAAGCGGCACTGGCGCCCGCAACGAAAGAACATTATCCCGCACCAAATATCCCCGTCCCACCGTCCCCTGACCCGGAATCTCCGCCGTCGCCTGAAAATTAAACGATCCCGCCGGAACCGTCGGCCCCGGATTCACCACGAATTCCCGCTCATAACGATGCACGCCCGGCTGAAGCGTCACCGCGATTTCTCCCGAAGAATCATCCAGCGAATAATAAGGATCCTCGCCGCCTCCTCGATAAAAGTATCCTTTCAAAACCGCCTCCCGCACCACATCCGTTTCAATATCGTAACGGATCGTCACCGTATCTCCCTCAATAGCTTGCGACGGCGACACTTCAATATTCTTAATAGCTATATAGCCCGAAGCGGACGATATCATGCCACAACAAATTCCCGCGAACAGAGAAACGAGCCGAAATAAAGTTGTCATCGAAAAACGATTACGGAGAGCGCAACAGGTCATATCCCAAATCTTACCCGAATCCCCTGCTTTTCTGAACTGGGCGAAGTCGCATTCCAGTCTAGAAGTTCTCCCGTATCCTTCCTACGGATTTCCCCGGAAAGCCTTCCGCCATCGACAAGCTTTCGTTGCCCTTGCCCGGTTTTCGCGTTTAGTTTCCCGCATGACTACCAATCGACGCACCCTCGGCCGATCCGGCATCGAAATCTCCCCCTTCGCCTTTGGCGGAAACGTATTCGGATGGACCGCCGACGAAAAAACTTCCTTCGCGCTCCTCGACCATTTCACCGCCAACGGTTTCAACCTGGTCGACACCGCCGACACCTACAGCACCTGGACCGGACAACCCGGCATCTCCGAAACCGTCATCGGAAAATGGCTCAAGCAAAGCGGCAAACGCGACTCCGTCGTCATCGCCACCAAAGTCGGAATGGAGTTCGCCCCTGGAAAATCCGGCCTATCCCGCGCCCACATCATCGCTTCCGCCGAAGATTCCCTCCGCCGCCTCCAAACCGATCACATCGATCTCTACCAAGCCCACCAGGACGATCCCGACACTCCCCTCGAAGAAACTCTTTCCGCCTTCTCCGACCTCGTCCAATCCGGAAAAGTCCGCGCCATCGGTGCCTCGAATTACTCCGCCGCCCGCCTCCGCCAAGCCCTCTCCATCAGCAACGAAAACAACTTCCCCCGCTACGAAACCCTCCAACCCGAATACAACCTCTACGACCGCGCCGGCTTCGAAAACGAACTCCAAGCCCTCTGCACGGAAAACGAAATTTCCGCCATCACCTACTTTTCCCTCGCCAGCGGATTTCTCGCCGGCAAATACCGCTCCGAATCCGATCTCGCCGGAAAAGCCCGCGGCGATTTCGTCAAAAAATACCTGAACGAACGCGGCCAAGGCATCCTCGGCGCGCTCGACCAAGTCGCCAAACTCCATGACGCAACTCCCGCCCAAATCGCCATCGCCTGGCTCCTCACCCGCCCCGCGGTAGCCGCGCCGATCGCCAGCGCCACCAGCATCTCCCAACTCGACGATCTCATCGCCGCCGTTTCCCTCCAACTCGACGAAACTTCCCTCGACACCCTCGAAAGCGCCAGCGCCGTCGCCCTCGGAGAATAAACCGACCCGCGCCAGAAGCCGCCCTTGCTCCGCCGATTCATCCTCCTTCAAGCCGCGTCGGCCGTTCCCGTTAAAGTTTGTCTTTTTCAGCTACCGGATATACTTAAACGCTATGAATGGAGACGCCCTTGAGGACGCACGCAAACAGCCGGAAGTGGTCATTGTCGGAGGCGGTTTCGGCGGTCTCTACGCCGCCAAAGGCCTCGCGAATCAACCGGTCAACGTCACGCTGATCGACCGCAAAAACCACCACACCTTCCAGCCGCTGCTCTACCAGGTCGCCCTTTCCGTCCTCTCCCCCGGAGAAATCGCCGCGGCCCTCCGCCACGTCCTCCGCAAAGCCGCCAACATCCGCACCGTCCTCGGCGAAGTCTGCGATTTCGATCTCTCCTCCAAACAGGTGAAACTCGCCAACGGAGCCGCTTTCTCCTACGATTACCTAATCGTCGCCGCCGGAGCCCGCCATTCCTACTTCGGCCATGACGAATGGGAAATCGAAGCCCCCGGATTGAAAACGGTCGAGGACGCCGTGGAAATCCGCCGCCGCCTGTTGCTCGCCTTCGAAAAAGCCGAACGCGCCGCCATCCTCACCGGCGAAACTCCCCCGCTCGACTTCGCCGTCGTCGGCGGCGGCCCCACCGGCGTCGAACTCGCCGGCGCCATCGCCGATCTCGCCAAACGCGTCCTCGCGAAAAACTTTCGAGTCATCGACACCCGCCAAGCCCGCGTCCGCCTCTACGAAGGCGCGACGCGAGTCCTCGGCACTTTCTCCGAAGAATCCTCCCGCAAAGCCAAACAACAACTTGAAGAACTCGGCGTCGAAGTCCTCACCGGCGATTTCGTCACCGGCGTGGAACCGGGCCGCATCAAAGTCGGCGAAAACTGGTTCCGCGCCGACGTCACTCTCTGGGCCACCGGAGTCGCAGCCTCGCCTCTCGGCAAAAAACTCGCCGCCGAAACCGACCGCGCCGGCCGCGTCGCCATCGAAAAAGATTTGAGCCTCCCCGGCCACCGCGAAGTCCTCGTCATCGGCGACATGTCCACCCTCACCGACGCCAAAGGAGAACAAGTCCCCGGCCTCGCCGCCTCCGCCATGCAGCAAGGCGAAGCCGCCGCCGAAAACATCCTCCGCGATCTCCGCGGCGAGCCACGCGGCGAATTCGCCTACAAAAACCGCGGCACCATGGCCACCATCGGCCACCACCGCGCCGTCGCCGAAATCGGCAAACGCCGCTTCTCCGGCGTCATCGCCTGGCTGCTCTGGCTCCTCGTCCACGTCCTTCTCCTCATCGGCTTCCGCAGCCGCCTCTCCGTCCTCCGCCAATGGATCTGGGCCTACTTCAAACGCGAAGGCTCCAGCCCCCTCATCACCGAATACCAAATGCCCAACGACGAAACCGACGCCCCCCCCCACGACCCCCTCCCCGGGAAAGACTCGACCTAATCCGAGTTCCGCTCCTCGCCGCGTTCGCCGCCGCCAAAGATCCCGCAGCCAGCGAAACCGCGAGAAAATAACCGTTCAAGCACCCGCCCCCAAAAGCTCCAGTTTCCGCGCTAGGTATTCCTCGTAAATCCGGTAAAACCGCAACATCGAGTCGATGTCGATCCACTCGTCGCGGGCGTGCAAATTCCCCACCAGCGGCCGCGACATGATCACCGGAATCCCGTGCGCCGCCACAAACCTGGCATCGCTCCCGCCGTCATCCCGAATCAATTTCACCGGCCTCCCCAAAACCTCTTCCGCCACCTCCAGAAAAAGCGCGTCCGGCGCCAACCGCGTCGCCTCCGCCGAAATCACCACCTCGCTCGCGATCCCCTCTCCCAGCGCCCGCCGCACTTCCGCCAAAACCGAATCCACCGAATGCGGACCCGGAAACCGGATATCCAACGTCGCCTCCGCCAGCGACGGAATCCGGTTCACCGTCTGATTGTTCGTTCCGATCAAAGTCACCGCACACGTCGGCCGCCAATTCTCCTCCGCCATTCCCTCCTCCGCGAAATCCCCAAAAAATCCCCGCACCCGCGCCAGCCCATCCATCAACCGCTCCACCGCGTTCTCCGCCAGCCACGGCCGCGCCGCGTGCCCCGCCTTCCCTCGACACGAAACCCGCAAATGCAAAATCCCCTTCTCCTCCACCGTAACTTCGTCCAGCGATCCTCCATCCGGAATCAGCGCCAACCCGCAACGAATTCCCGCCTCGCCAAACAAGAAACCCATCCCGAACGCGCCCCCCGTTTCCTCATCCGACGTCACCGCCACCCCCACCGGCGCTCCCGGCTTCCGTCTCTGAATCGCCCGGTAAATCTCCAGCAAAATCGCCAGCGCTCCCTTCATGTCCCCCGACCCCGGCCCCCAAATCCGCCCTTCCCGCACCTGCGAACGATACGCCGCCAAATCCGGATGCGAGATCACATCCAAATGCGCGCACATTAAAACAACCGGCTCCTCGCACCCCTCCGGTGCCGCCACCAAAGACGGAAACCCCTCCTTCTCGAACTCCCGCACCACCGTTCCCGCCACCGCCTCCAAATGATTC
Organism: uncultured Opitutales bacterium; assembly: GCA_964544025.1. Lineage (GTDB taxonomy): Bacteria > Verrucomicrobiota > Verrucomicrobiia > Opitutales > T3Sed10-336 > CAZJCL01. The sequence goes on from CAZJCL010000013.1 coordinate 8,352, forward strand.
TTCACCTGGTCGTAACACCGCCTCACATCCTCCGGCCGCGACGGAATGCTCGGCGCCAGCATCAAATCCCGCGTCAAAGCCACCAACCGCTCCCGCACCCGCTCCAACTCCCCCTCATTCACCCCAAAACCCTCCAAATCCAAAATCCTCAATT
>CAZJCL010000013.1:8605-21954 GCA_964544025.1 uncultured Opitutales bacterium
TTCGCTCCCAACGCCAGAAACTGCCCCTTGTTCACATAACCGTCCCGCGTCAGATTGAAATTGATCGGCAGAACTCCGCTCTCCATTCCCGGCCGAAACAGCAGACACGCCGCCTCCAGCGCATCCAGCAAAAGCCGCCCCGCGTACGGCTGCGCGAATCGCAAATTCCGCATCAACCACGCCCCTTCCGGCCGAAACGTCCGCGCCAGCAACGACGGATACGTCGCCCCCGTCACCCGCGCGTTTATCTCGCACATCCGCACCTCCGGTTTCCCTTCCCGCACGACCACATGAAAATCCGCGCTCGCCGTCCCCCGATACCCCTGCCGATGCAACCACCGCGCCCCGATTTCCCCCTGCCGCAACAACTCCTCCCCGATTTCCGGATACTCCTCCAAATAACGCGGAGGAGCCAGATTCCCCTCATGCACACTCGCGCTGCTCAAAATCTGCTCCGTCAAATCATATAGCCAAACCCCGTCCTCCCGGACAAAAATTTGCACGCTCGGCGACCCCAGATATTCGATTCCCTCCGCCGCCTCCATCCACCCCTGGACCAGACACGGCCCCTCGTGAAACATATAATCCGGAATCCGCTCCGCCTCCGAAAATTCCACCCGCAGCAACCCAATCCCCGACGCCCCCACCTGCGCCTTCACCACTCCCCGCCGATACCCCTTCGCCGCCAGTTTCTCCAAACATTCCGGCACCTCATCCGCGTTCTCCGCCACCTCCGTATCAAAAACCGGCAACCCTTCCTCCTCCAGAAAATGGTGCAACAAAAACTTGTTGTTTCCCCGCCGGCTGCTCTCCAGCGGCGTCATCAACTTCTTCCCCGACAACTCCGCCAACCGCACCAGCGCCTCGTCCGTCACAAACCCATCAATCCACTCCGCCGGATGATTCCCCACCGCCTCCAGCAATTTCCTCCCTCGCTCCGTCCGCTCCTCCTCCGGATCCCGCAACGACAAGTACGTTTCATGCGACGCGATCTCCACCGCCGGAAGCGAAAGCCCCAAATCCCGCTCGAAATACCCGCACAAAGCACGATCCGGCGCATCCTCCAAAACCAGCAAATTCCGCTTCCCCCGAAACATCAAATCCACGATCGGAATCAACCGCCCGCCATACGTCTCCAGCGTCCCCACCTTTTCCCGCAAAACCTCCGTCTCCCGCCGGTTTCCGAAAAACAAAGACAACAAATTCGCCACAAAAACGACATCCCGCTCCCACAACCGCGGAAGCGTTCCCACCGCCCTCTCCACCCGAATCTCACTCTCCTTCATAATTCACCCACCAATCCCCACCCCCACTCACGACGTTGAAAGTTGAACGTTGAAAGTTGAAAGTTGAAAGTTCTCCCCCCTTCTTCCCTTCCCACCTTCCCACTTTCCCACTCCCATCAAACCTCCTTACAATTCTCAAACCCCATATCGCAACATTTCCCATCGATCAAACAACGCGTCAACGACGCCGAAAACCCCGGCCGCTTCCGCGCGCAAACCGCGCACTTCAACCGGCGCATCCATTGCCGCACCGCCGTCTCCGGATCCTCCCGCAAATCCTCCTCCAGTTTATCCACGTCATAACTCTCGTTATAAACCGGCAAACCGTTCACCTCGACCGAATACCGGATCACCACCTTCATCTCTTCCGAAAGCGGCTCCGCCGAAGAACGTAAACTTACATCAGGCATAATCTTCTCCTCCAGTTGTTAGGCTTGTCTAAATCAGTGATAAAAGTTACCGCTTTTTCCTCCAAAACGCTACCACTCCGGCAAACATCAGGATTTCCCGCATTTCCCAATCCGCCATCGCACTTCCGCCCGCCAGCGTCCCTTTCCGTTTGCTTTTTCCGAAACGCTTAAAAAAATGATCCGCCATGAGTAAAATACGGGCCAACAACCCCAACCAGCGGCCTCGCCTCCGCGCTTTGATCTCCGCCGCGATCGCGGGAGCCGCCATTTTCGCTTTATCCGGATGCGAAAAGCCGCCGCCGCCACCGGAAGAAACCGTCGACGAAAACGGACAAGCCCTCACCGCCGAGGGCGAACCGGTCATCCAGGACACCGCCTACATCGTCATCGATAAACGTATGGCGGGCGGACAACTCGTCGAAGATCCCAGCAACGTCAGCACATTCGACGGCAAACCGAAGATGAAGCGCGTGCCGGTCGAATATATGATCGTCGTCCGCGGCGACCAAACCGGACAGGAAAGCGCCTACCTTCTCCCCTCCGGCGATTATTACGTCGTACAAATCGGCCATCGCCTCCAAAAATCGACGCTCGGCCGCTGGGATTCCACCTCCACCGACCACATCCCGCCCCCGCCTCCGCCACCCGAAAGCGGCAGCAATCGCAGCCGGGCCGGCGGCGCGGACGGCGCCATCATTTACTGATCGCCGTGGCGACTCCCGAAAAACCCGTCCCCGCCGAAAAGCTCGTCGATCTCGGCTTCATGGACGCCCGCGCGAAGCTCCTCGACATCGCCGCCTTCCTCGACCGGCTCGACCGCCACGGCGGCTCCCGCGATTTCCGCGTCGAAGCTCTCCGCGCCGCCCTCCACGAACTTTCCGCCGATCAACCGGGGCGCGCCCGGCGGATTCTCGAACAACTCAGCGACACCTCCACCGAGCCCACGCCCAAAGCCGACACCCAAGGCGCTTCCGGCGCTCCGGCTCCGAAATCCTGATCATGCGCTATATCGAACCACACGGCCACATGGTCAGCCGCACGACCGACGATTACCTCGCCATGGTCACCGCCGGTTGCGCCGCCGTTTGCGAACCCGCTTTCTGGGCCGGTTACGACCGGAAATCCGCCGACGGTTTCTTCGATTACTTTTCCCAACTCACCGACTACGAACCGAAACGCGCCGCCAAATTCGGCCTCCCCCACTTCAGCTGGCTCTGCATCAACCCGAAAGAATCGGAAGACCTCAAACTCGCCGACGATGTCCTCGCCCTGATTCCGCAATTCCTCGACCGCCCCAACGTCCTCGGCATCGGCGAAATCGGTCTCAACAAAAACACCCGCAACGAGCTCCAGATCCTCGAAAAGCACATCGATCTCGCCGCTCGCCACAACCAACTGATCCTCGTCCACACCCCCCACCTCGAAGACAAACTCAAAGGCACCCGCCTCATCGTCGACGTCCTCCTTTCCGATTCCCGCATCGATCCCGCCCGCGTCATCATCGATCACGTCGAGGAACACACCGCCCCTCTCGTTCTCGAAAAAGGTTTCTGGGCCGGGATCACGCTGTATCCGGAATCGAAATGCACTCCCCCCCGCGCCGTCGATATTCTCGAAATGCACGGCAGCGACCGCATCTGGCTCAACTGCGCCTGCGATTGGGGCGTCAGCGATCCTCTCGCCGTTCCCAAAGCCGCTATCGAAATGCGCCGCCGCGGCTACTCCCCAGCCTACGTCGACCGCGTCCTCTACCAAAATCCGTTCAATTTCCTCAGCCAATCCCCAAAATTCATTCTCCCGGATTGATCGTCGAAAACACGCGAAGGCGGCATCTCCACCGCCTTCTTCCCCCGAAATGAAAACCCCGTTCCGCTGGCTCCTCCTGAGCATATTGATATTCTCAGGAACCATTTCCGCGCCCGCACTCGACATCGAATGGACCGAAATCTCCGCCAACTCCGGCGGTTCCCGAGCCACCCTCCTCCTCTCCTCCGGCACAATTCTCGGCACCCGCGATCTCTTCCAGGAAAACGAACACCGCGTCGTCTGCTCCCAAAGCCTCGACAACGGCCGCACCTGGAAACCGCTCTCCATCATCGCCCGCCAAACCGGACGCGCCACCGTCGGCGACGGCCATTTCCTCCAACTTCCCTCCGGCGCCATTCTCTACAGCTACCGCCACAACCTCTTCGGCGATTCCCCCGACCAAATCCGCCAATACGCCATCCGCGTCGCCATCAGCCACGACGACGGCAAAACCTGGCAACCCCACTCCACCGTCGCCACTTCCACTCACGATCCCCGCGCCGAACCCGATGCCCAACGCGGCCTCTGGTCCAGCTTCCTTCTCCTCACCCGCGACGGAAAACTGCACTGCATCTACGACGACGAAAACACGCCACACCGTCGCGGATTTCCCCGGCACCAATGGCTCACCATGAAAACCTGGGACCCCGCCACCGGTAATTGGAAGAACCCCGTCACCGTTGCCCGCGCCCACGATCCCACCCACCTTTCCCGCTCCGGAATGCCGTCCGCCATCGAGCTTCCGGCCGGACGCCTCCTCTGCGCCTTTGAAGACGTCCGCCCAAACCCTCCCCACGCCAATCTCATCCAGTTCGTCACCAGCGACGACGGCGGAAAAACCTGGAGCTGGACCACGCGCCCCCGCGAAATCCTTCACGAATCCCCCGAAAAACCAAACAACCTCTCGCTATCCCCCTCGCTCCTCCGCCTCAAATCCGGCGAAATTCTCTGCGTTTTCGCCACCGATGAAGATCGCGAAATCCCCGGAATCTCCGGCACTCCTCCCCGCCAACTCCATCTCGATATCAAATGGACCGCCACCACCGACAACGGCCAAACCTGGACCCGCCCCGCCAACATTCTTTCCAACCAAACCCACCGCGCTTACCTCCCCGCCCTCCTCCAACTCCCCGACGACGCCCTCCTCGCCACCTTCCACGACTTCTCCACCGGCCAAGCCCGCGCCTTCCACGGCAAAATCCTCCCCTAAACGATCTCCCCCGCGCCCCCTCATTTTCTTGTCACCAGCGCCACCGTCGATCAGGATACCGCGATGCGAAAAATAACGAACCGCCTGCCAAAGTTCATCCTCATCCCGCTCGCTTCCTGCCTCCTCGGCCTCGCCGCCTGCACTTCCGTGCAAGTAAATCCAAGCACCGTCGGAAGCTACGAACTGGGTGAACTCCGGGTCGAGGTGCAAGCGGACGTCGACCAGCTCTACCTCGCCGCCAAAGCCGGCATCGCCGACGACGGCCTCTTCCTCACCGGCGACGACTGGCGCGGAACTTCCGCCTCCCTCACCGCCCGCGACGAAGTCGATACCCGCGTCAGCGTTCGCTTGAAACAAATCGAGCCCGGCCTGAGCAGCATCGGCATTCGCTACGGCATGGGCGGCGACCTCCACCAAGCGCAAAACCTCTATTCTCGCATCGAAAAACGTCTCCCGACCATCAGCGTCAACCGCTCCAACTCGCTCTGACGCGCCTCCGCGAGCCGCTATAGCAACGGCGACAAAAGCCGCGCCGCCGAATCCCGAAACCGGATCGCCCGATTCCGCGACCGGTATTCATCCGCGTCGAATTCCACGCAATCCTCCAAATCCCGGTAAAACGCCCGCTCCAACTCCTTCGCGTGCGGCGCACTGTAAAGCACCGCGTTCAGTTCGTAATTGATACTGAAACTCCGGATATCGATATTCGCCGAACCGATGGAGCAAATGCTCGAATCGATGCTAATCGCCTTCGCGTGCATGAACCCCTTCTGATAAAGAAAAACCTTCACTCCCGCCCTCACCACTTCCGCGATATACGTATTCGCCGCCCAGATCGGCAACTGATTCTTCGGCTCAAAAGAAGCCAGCATCACCCGCACATCGATTCCCGCCAGCGCCGCCGTCTTCAACGCCGACGCGATCGAAGAATCCAAAATGAAATAGGGCGATTGAATAAAAACATGATGACTCGCGCTGAGAATCATCAACGAATAAAGCTGCCGGATCGCCGCCCATTCCGAGTCCGGCCCCGACGTCAATATCTGCACCGGCACCCCGTCTTCCTCCGACTCCGGCGGTTTCGTCGCGCTTTCTGGAAAATAATTCGGCCCGAACAAATTCTCCCGCACCGCGTTATACCAATCCACCACGAAAACCGACTGCAACAACGCCGCCCCCTGCCCCACAATCCGCACCTGCGTATCCCGCCAATTGTTCGTCTCGAAATGTTCCTTCCCCATATTCATCCCGCCGGTATAACCGATCTCGCCATCGATCACCGTGATCTTTCTATGATTACGATAACTGATCGTATGCAGATAATAAAGCGGCGACGTGGGAGCCATCGCGATACCAGCGTTTCGCATCTCGCAAATATACTTCCAACGAAACAAACTGCTCGACCCGATCGGATCGTATAATAACCTAACCTCCACCCCCTCCTTTACCTTCTCCACCAAAATGGCGCTCAACTCCTTCGTGAAATCATCGACCCGCCAAATGTAATACTGCAAATGAATCGATTTCCGCGCCGCCCGGATATCCTCGATCATCTTCCCGTAAAACGTTTCCCCTCCCTGCAAAACCTCCACCCGGTTTCGCGTCGTCAGCGCCGAGCGCGAATTCCGCCGCACGAGCATCATCAACTTCCGGTGACTGTCGCTCCTCGTCTCCAGCCGCTCGATATCTGCGTCCTGCGCCGACAACAGCGGCGAAAGAACCGCGTTCGCCGTCGCCCTCAGATCCTGACGCAAAAACCGCCGTTCCCTCCGAAACGCTTTCCAGTCCCGCCCGAAAAACAGGTAAACCAAGACCCCAAGTCCCGGAGCGAACAAAAACGCCACCATCCACGCCAACGTCGATTGCGGCCGCCGGTTGTCCGATATTAGAAATAACAGCGTCCCGAACGCATAAATCAATATCGATATCGTTACGATCTGAGACAAGTCCATGGGGATCTAAACCCGCTCCACCTCCAGCTCCTTTCTATTCCACTTCCTCTTCGCCGGAATAGGAAATCCGGCTGATCAGCTGACGATGATAAATCCCGTTAATAAACATCCGCGCGCTTCCAAACCAATAACCGCGAAACACCGGATTATCCATAAACATAATCGACCGACCCGACCCGCTGTGGCTTACCGCCACCGCCGCCGTCCCAGCCATCACCTCCAGATTCTCCTCGGAAACATATCCGCTGAAAAGCGGCTCAGCCTCATACGCCGCCGGCGTCTGAAACGGATTGTTCGACAACTGCATAAAAATCGTCCCTTCCCGGAAGAAATGCATCCGGTCCCCCGAAACGCCAAATCCCAGCGGATGCGTCCGGTCCACCTGCGCCGTCACGATCGCGCCGCTGATGCTCTGCAACCGCGCCAAATCCGCTCCATCCGCATAAGGCAACCGCTCCCGTTCCCCGTCGCTATTCGACTTCCTCGTCGCCATTTCCCGGCCCGCCAATTTCTCACGGACCAGCCAGCTCGACGCCCTCTGAATAGCGATAATCGTTCCGCCTCCGTCGAGCCAACGCCGAAGCGAAGCCACCCCGGAATCGTTGATGCTCGAATACGATCCATCCGGCAAAACGATCACATTATACCGGCTCAAATCGATACTGTTGAGACGCGGCACTTCCACCAAACTCGACCCAAGCCGCAAACGCTGATCCAGCAAATGCCAAACCTCCCCGGCAACTCCCGAATCCACTCCATCCCCGACCGCGATCAACACCTTCGGATTCTCCAACACTTCCGCGCTCGGACTCCCCAAATCGATTCCTTCCAGCGCCAACCCCGTGCGCAATGCGTAAATCCGCACCGCGTGCTCCTTCGCCGCCTGGCTCGCCAACGCGAAAATTTCCTCGCTCTTCTCCCGCTGCAAGCCGACCGGCACCACCACGGTTCCCGCGCCGAATTCCACCCGTTCCCCGTCCACCTCCACCGCAAACGGCCGCGCCATCCCTTTCACCAAAATCCCCGCCGACAAAAACCGCTGCACCGCCACCGGTGCCTCCCAGCTCTCCCACGAAATCGCATACGCGTATTCGCTGCGCCCGCCGATCAGCTCCCCCTTCGGCCGAACCGCCTTCACCGGCTCCAGCCCGAGAAGATCGGCCGAAAAACTCGCCGCCGGCACCGCCTCCGCTTCCATATTGAAAGAACTCGGCAAAACCCACGTCGAAATATCGTAAAACACGTTTTGCACAAACGTCGTCTGACGCTCGAAAAGCGACCGCACCAGCATGCTCTGCGCCTGCTCCACGGGAACAATCAACGCCTCGCCCGCCGCGAATCGCTTTCCATCCAACTCCAAATCGCGCGCCAGCCGATACACCGCAATCCGGTGCCGCTGCAACAAATCCAGAAACTCGAACGTCAACACCGGATCCGCCGACTCCGCGAAAACATAAGCCCGGTTCTCCGCCCGCTCGACCGCCTCCGCGTTCGCCTCCCGAAACCGCCGCGGATACGCCAGCAATTCCTCCCGCATCGCAAACGCTCCCCGCATCGTTCCCAAAGAAGCCGTCAACTGATTCCGGATCGTAAACGGAAAACTCACCGGCCCGTGCGGACTTTCCTGCAAATGCCCCCGCGAACTCGCCTGCTCGAACAAAATCCCGATCGACCCATTCAAATCCGGATACGTCGAACCCTTCCCCACATAAAAATCGTCAAACGTTTCCTTCGTATAATAAAGCGACCCGATCTCATCCAAATCCGCCGCGTTATACTTCGCGATCTCCGCCGTGATCTCGTAATTCAGCTCCGGCGTCATCGGATTGTTCCGCGACGGCACCCCCGGCTGAAAAAAGAAAGTCCGGCTCGTCTGCATCTCATGGAAATCCCCGACAATGTGCGGACGCCAAAAATGAAACTGCTCCACCCGAGCCCGCGTTCCCGGATGCACCAGCGGCAACCAATCCCGGTTCAGGTCAAACCAATAATGATTCCGCCGCCCGCCCGGCCAAACCTCCCGATGCTCCCGGTCATTCGGATCCCCCGAAAGCATCCGAATTCCCCGATGCGTATTCGCCCAATGCGCAAACCGGTCCAACCCGTCCGGATTCAAAACCGGATCGATAAAAACCACCATATTCTCCAGCCAATCGGAAATCTCCTCATTCCGCGCCGCCGCCAAATGATACGCCACCAGCGGCACCGCGTTCGCCCCGCTCGGCTCGTTGCCATGGATACTGTAACCGAGCCACAAAACCACCGGCGGATTCGCCAACTCCGTCTCCGCCTCGATCAAACCCGCCTCCGCCTGCTGATGCCGCTGAATCGCCTCCAGCCGAGCTAAATTTTCCGGCGAAGAAACCGCCAGCAAATAAAACGGCTTCCCCTCGTGCGACCGCGCGTATTCAAAAAGCCTCATCCGTTCCGACCCCTCCGCCAGCGTCTCCAAATACCGCACGATCTGGTCATGCCGCAAATGCCACTCCCCCGGCTGAAACCCGATCACCTCCGCCGGCTCCGGCACCTCCGGATCATAATCCGCCCCCTCCGGCGACAAATAATACGACAACGCCACCGGCTCAGCCGGCACCGCCCGCGCCCAAACGGCCGCGAAAGAAAGAAACAATACCGCAGCAAACCTCTTCATAAGTATCCCCCATCCAACACAAATCCCCCTCCCATCACAAGCCCACAACCACCTGCGAAAATCGATCGATCATTAAAAACGCGCTTTCACGATGGTAATGTGAATCAACAGAACCACCGCCAGAATCGATTGAAACGAACCGGATAAATGCGCCTGAATCGGCATCACGAGCGGCAAAAGAAAAAGCGCGATTCCCGAAAACACATACACAACAGCCCAAAACAAGCCGATGTCCTCCCGGTGAATAATGCTGAAACCGACCAGAATCCCCAAAGGTAAAATGAAAAAGGACATCTTCTCCTCCTTTCGAAAAGCGAGAGGTTGTTGGCGTAACGGAAGCACTGAAAGCTCGCTCGAAAGAACAACTTGTCCGAACACCGCAAGCAGCGCAAGCCTCTCAGCACCGAATCAACTGAGCACGAAACCACTTCCCCTGAATCCATTCGTATCAATTTTCATTTGACAGCTTTTCCCTCCAGCCCTGAATCATCGTTTAAGCTATGAACGATACCCCCGCAATCCCCCACGTTCTCCGCCCCGCAACAAATCCCCGCTTCCACATGAACACCCGCCACCGGAACCCTCCACCATGAATCGGTTCGCCAAATCGCTGCTTTTATCCGCCCTCGGAATCCTCCTCCCCCTGACCCTCACCCCAGCCCGGGAAACCCGCCCCCGCCTCAGCGCCGACACCCTCCAATCTCTCCTCCAACAAGCGCTCGACGCCTTCGCCCAAAACGACTTCGCCGCCGCCTCCAATTTCTTCCACCGCATCGACACCGAATTCTCCGCCGAACCCGATCTCCGCGATCCCGATTTCCTCCGCCGCATGCTCCCCATCCGCGGCCACGCCGAACTCGCCGCCGGACAACCCGCCGACGCCATCCGAACCCTCACCCAATTCCTCGACACCTTCCCCGGCGACCCTCAATTCCCCTCCGCCCTCCTCAATCTCGCCACCGCCCTCAAATCCGACAACCAACCCGAAGCCGCCGCCGCCCGCTTCCTCCAATTTGAGCAATCCTTCCCCGACCGCCCCGAAACCGGGCTCGCCCTCTCCCAACGCGCCGAAATCCTCCTCCAACTCGACCAGCCCAACGCCGCCCGCAAAATCCTCGCCAACTACCTCGCCTCCCCCGCTCCACCGCTCCTCCAAAACCAAATCCGCCTCACCGCCGCCCGCCTTTTCCTCGACGCCGAAAACCTCCCCGCCGCCACCCACTTCCTCCTCGACCACCCCTGGAACCCCGCCGATCTCCCCGAAATCTCCCGCCTCTCCTTCCTCGCGCTCGACCTCGGCGACCGCCTCCTCGCCGCCTCCGATCCCGCCAACGCCCTCCGCGCCTACCGCCTCGTCCTCCCCCGCGCCACCCTCCTCTCCCTCCAAACCGACCGCCTCGCCGAAACCGAACAAAAGCTCGCCCGCCTTCCCGCCACCGGCGATTTCTGGCGCGGCTTTTACCAGCGCCTCCACCACGATCTCACCCGCCGCCTCGCCTCCCTCGAATCCTCCGAAGATTACACCCCCGCCCTCCTTCTCCGCCGCGGCCAAGCCTATCTCCTCGCCAACCGTCCCCGCGAAGCATGGCTCCTTTTCGAACATCTCGCCCTCGACAAAACTCTCCCCGCCGCGACCCGCGAAGATGCCCACTACCGCTGGATCGTCGCCGCCACCGAACTCGAAATCTGGGAAGAAGCGCTCACCATCGCCCGCAATTTCGTCGCCCGCTACCCGCAATCCGAACTCGCTCCCCAAGCCCTTTTCCTCATCGCCAACACCCACCAGGAACAACGCCGCTACACCGAAGCCGCCGAAGTCCTCTCCGATCTTCTCCACCGTTTCCCCGCCCACCCGATGGCCCAACGTTGGCGCTTCACCCGCGGTTTCAACTTCACCCTCCTCGAAGATTTCGAAAACGCCCGCGCCGATCTCCACCGCGCCGCCGCCGATTTCCCCGATTCTCCCCTCACCCCGAATTGCCAACTCTGGCACGCCCTCACCCACTTCTTCCAACGCGATTACCCCGCCGCCCTAGCCGCCTTCGACACCCTCGCCGAAACCTACGCGAACCACCCGCTCACCGGCGAAATCCTCTACCGCCGCGCCGCCACCCTCTACGCCATGCGCGAATACCCACGCGCCGAAACCGAAACCGCCGCCTTCGTCGAAACATTCCCCCGCCACCAGCGCCACCCCGAAGCGCTCGTCCTCCTCGGCGACATCCGCATGGGCACCGGCGATCTCGAATCCGCCCGCCAAGCCTTCGCCGCCATCTCCCCCGAATCCGGACACCTCTTCCTCCACGGCCTCTTCCAACGCGGCAAAATCCTCCGCGCCCAGGAAAACTACCACGAAATGATCCGCCTCTTTTCCAATTACGCCGAAACCTCCCCCGATTCCGAAACCCCGAAACCACGCCTTTCCGAAGCCCTCTACTGGATCGGCTGGACCCACACGCAACTCGACAAACCCGCCGACGCCATCCCCGTTTTCCTTTCCGCCCTCGAACGCCACGCCGACGATCCCCACGCCGCCGAAATCGCCTCCATCCTCACCCAACTTGAACGCCTCGCCCCGCACCTCGATTCCGCCAACGCCGATTTCCCGCTCTGGCTCGACCAACAAAAAGAAACCGCCCTAGCCGAAAACCGACTCACCTATTTCTCCCGCCTCAACCTCCACCTCGCCCGCACCGCCGAAAAATCGCGCCAACCCTTCCAAGCCGAAGCCCTCCTCTTCGAAATCGCCAACCAGGTCCCGCTCGACCGCCTCGGCCCCGACGCTCTCGGCCCCGTCGGCCATCTCCTCATCTCCAAAAACCTCTCCAGCGGCCGCGAGTTCCTCCTCCAAATTCTCGATAAACATCCCGCCGCCCCCGAACGCGCCTTCGCCTATCACGGACTCGGAAAACTCGCCGCCGCCGAAAACCGCGACGACGAAGCCCTCCGCTGGTTCCGCCGCTTCCTCCACGAAATCCCCACTCATCCGCTCGCCGCCGAAGTCATGCAACTCGCCGGCGAAACCCTCCTCCAACTCGGCCGACATCCCGAAGCCGCCGAACAGTTCGAAGAAATTCTCCGCCAGCGAAACCTCCGCGGACGCCCCCACGCCGTCGCTCTTTCCTCCCTCGCCCGCACCGCCCGCCAATCCGGAAATCCCGCCGAAGCCATCGCCTACTACCAACGCGTTTACACCGTCCACCGCGCCCAACCCGATCTCGTCGCCACCGCCTACCTCACCAGCGCGATTCTCTTCCAGGAAATCGACGACCCCGATTCCGCCCGCCGCACCCTCGAAGAATTCCTCTCCCTCCCCGAACTCGCAAACACTCCCGAAATCCCCGAAGCCCGCCAACTCCTCCAAACCCTCCCGCCCCCGAAACTCGCCCACCAAACCGTTCCCTGATTTCCGATGTTCCTCCACCGCCTTCTCCCCGCGCTCCTCCTCCTTCTCGCCGCGAAACTCTCCGCAGCCGAACCCGATCTCTCCGGCCCTCTCCAAGTCGAACTCCGCGACGGCCGCACCCACTCCGGCCACCCCACCTCCTTCCGCAACGACCGCCTCTACCTGAAAACCCGAATCGACTCCGGCGAAGTCGAACAAGGCTTCCCCCGCGCCGAAATCGCCCGCCTCCATTTCCCCGGAGAAACCGTCGCCAACGAAGCCGCCAACCTCCTCGCCGACGGAAACCCCGCCGCCGCCCTCCCGCTCCTCGAAGCCCTCTGGCGTCAACGCGCCCCGCTCCTCCCCCTCCTCGAACCAACCGATCGAAAACTCCTCGCCAACCTCCCCTCCGCCTATTTCCAAACCTCCGATTTCTACGGAGCCATCGCCTACACCAACCGGATTCTCCCCCACATCGAAACTCCCGAAACCCGCGCCGCCCTCGACGAAATTCTCCTCCTCAGCCATCTCCACCTCAAAATGTACCCGGAAACTCGCGACCTCGCCAAAACCTGGATCCGCGACCAAACAACGCCTCCCGAATCCGCCCTCGGCTGGCGCGTCCTCGCCGAACTCGCGCTCCTCGACGA
>CAZJCL010000014.1:0-13299 GCA_964544025.1 uncultured Opitutales bacterium
GAATCGGCCAACGGCGAGGAAGAAGCGGCGGATTTCCCCGGAATTCAAACCGTCTGGGACGACATTTTCATCCCGTTTCTGAAAGTGATGTTTACCACGCTCGGCTGCTTCCTTCCGGCGTTAATCGCCTATTTTCTCATCCCCGAGGAGCCGCAAGAGCTGGTTTATATCCCGATCATTTTATCCTTCGCCGGACTTTTCTACATGCCGATGGCTTTCCTCTGCATGGTGATGTTCAACTCCGTGCTCGACGGCCTCAATCCGCTGATCGGCGTCCCCGCGATCTTCCGCACGTTTCTCCGTTACGTAATCGTCGTGGCGTTCATCGGCGCAACGCTCATCGGCTCCGGTTACATCGAAACCGTCGCCGAAGAACGGCTGCATTTTCTGGTCGCCATGCCGCTCATGCAATTCGTCGTGCTCTATCTGGGCATCGTGCAGGCGCGGATTCTCGGCCTGATTTACTACACCAGCGCCGAAGATCTCGGCTGGTTCACAAGATAAACCGGCCGAGATTCCCCTCAATCTTTTTTGGTCGCCAGCGCTGACGCCAACTTCCGGTCGATGGAGAGCGATCCGCCGCCGCCAATTAGCAACGCCAGACTCGCCCCGAGAAGCGTGAGCGCGAACTCCATCCCATTGTCGCCGACAAAAAACGCGTTGTTGTGTACCATCGCAATCGCCACAGCCATTGTCGCACCAGTCAGCAGCGCGCCAAAACGGGTCAGAAAACCGATCAAAATCAGCAATCCGCCGAAAAACTCACCGCATCCGGCGAGAATGGCGAAGAGTTCTCCCGGAACCAATTTCAGCGATTTTTCGAAATAATCCGCCGTTCCCGAAATACCTCCGCCTCCGAACGCGCCGAAAAGTTTCTGAGCGCCATGAGCGATGAAAACCGCTCCCAAAACGAGGCGCAGCGGCAACATCGTCCAAGTGCCGCGCGTGAAATAGATTCGTTGGAAAAGCTTCATGATGATCTCCGCTGTCGTTTACCGCGAAGCCCCGCCGCCCGAAAGCGGCTTCCGAGAGCTTCGCCGAGATACACCGGTAAACCAATTCCTCCGAATCGACAAACCTATTCGCAATCCGGCGCTTCCGCGATTCCCCGCCGTTTGGTCAATCGATCTCTTTCCGGCGCTTGTCGACTTTCAAGCCATCGTCGCCATCGGTCGGAATCTCGTTGTCGGTCACCACGACCGCCACGGGAATCTTCGTTTTGATCGCGATTTCCGCTTCCTTGAAATGCTTGGCCGCAACCGCCTCGCACGCTTCCCCCACCGTCGAAACCGGATTCTTCCGTCCGCGCCGACTCGAATTAAAATCGTAAGCGGCTTTGTGAATCCGCTCCGGCACGGTCAAAACGCTCGCCATCTCCGGAATTTGCACCACCCAGCCGACCAAATCCTTCTCCGGCATCACGCCTTCCGGATCCGAGACGAGAATCACGAACTGCTTCTTCTGCGGAGGCGGTTTTTCGTCCTTTTCCTCCTCATCCGCATTCGCTTCCTCCTGAAGCGCCTGGATGATTTCCTTCAGGACATCCGGTTCCAGATTGCTGCGTTTAAGAACATCCGCGACTTTGGCGATTTCGATTTTGGCCATAACAAGCAGTTAGATGAAAGAGAGCGCGAATGAAAAGGAAAGGTTTTTCCCCGCGACTCCTAAAGCAGTCTCGCGAAAGGCAGCTTCGCCATCCTCCGATCATTGGTCAGAACACAGCTCCCGCGTTGGCTATAATCGTCGGCGATCAGCCGATCCACCAATCCGCAACCGCCTTCCCCTTTCAACAAATCCAGCACCGAGGACCCGTTCAGAGGCGCGAAAGCTCCTTCCGAAAACACGGAAAGAATCGCCGCCCGTGAATCGCTCTTGCTGATTTTGTAGTGAAACTGGAGCGCAATGTAGGCTTCCCCGATCACTTGGTTCGAAACCACGATTTCCGCGCTCGGATTCGCTTCCATCAGTTCCCGCAAGGCGTTCACGGTCGCCTCGAACTCCGCCTTCGGATGACCCGTAAGCAGCCGCACAAAAACCGACGTATCAATCCCGCAAGTCCGGATCGAGCTTGGCATGGCGAACAGCATTCAGATCGAGCGGTGGGCAATCCTCGGAAACCTGGTTTCGCAAGGGCGCTAATTTCTCCTTCGAGAGACGCCGCGGGCGAATCAGCACCCCGTCTTTCGTTTCCGACAAAACCAAAGTGTCCCCCGCCCGCAACCGAAGGTGCTCCATCACCTTCTTCGGAAATGTCACCTGGCGCTTGCTGGTAATACGCACGATCATCTCCTTACTGAAACAGGCAAACCGAAAGGCGTCAAGGTGCGCGAGACCGCGCATTTGCCCGTTTCCCTCTACCCGCCCGGCAGCGCCAACTCCAGTTGCTCCGCGCTTCGTTCGCTGAACCGCACCCCGACGCCGATCAGCCGCACCGGTTTCCCGCCTCGCAAAAACCCTTCTTCCAACAACGAATCATAAACCTCCATCGACGGCACCCGCCCCGCCCGCTCCACCGAAGTCCGTGAAAAATCCGCGAACTTCAGCTTCACAAACAACCGCTCGATCGCGCGCCGTTCCGTCCGTTTTCGCAAATCCGCCGCCAACTCCCGGTAAAGCTCATCCAGTTGCACCCGGCACTCCGCCAAATCCGTCAAATCCTCGGCAAACGTCCGTTCCGTGCTCATCGATTTCCGCGGTCGAAACGGCTCCACCGGCCGCCGGTCGATTCCGCGGCTCAATTCATACAACTCCCAGCCAAACCGCCCGAACATCTTCAGCAACACCTGCGGCTCCAGCTTCTGCAAATCGCCGCAACTCTTGATTCCGCGCCGCGCCAACCGCTCCGCCGCGACCGGCCCCACGCCCCAAATCCGTGCCGCCGGCAACTCCTTCATAAACGCCGCCACCTCCGCCGGTCTCACCTGAAACTGCCCGTCCGGCTTCTCCCAATCGCTCGCGATCTTCGCGATCAGTTTGTTCGGACCGATTCCAGCCGAGGCCGTCAAACCGGTAGTTTCCAAAATTTCGCGCCGGATCGCCGCCGCGATTTCCCAACCGCCCCGCTCGTCCCCGCTCACATCGAGATACGCCTCATCCAGCGAAAGCGGCTCGACCAGCGGCGTAAACCGGTGAAAAATGCGCCGGATCTTCCGCGATTCCTCCCGGTAAACCTCAAATCGCGTCGGCAGGATGATCAATTGCGGACATTTCTTCAGCGCCAGAAACGCCGGCATCGCCGAACGCACGCCAAAACGCCGCGCCTCGTAATTGCAGGTCGTCAGAACCCCGCGCCGGTCGCTCGCGCCGCCGACCGCCACCGCCTTGTCCCGCAGTTCCGGCCGGTCGCGAATCTCGATCGCCGCGTAAAAGCAATCCATGTCGATGTGAATGATCGTCCGCATCCAAACGAAGAATGATGCCCTCCCCGCCGCCCAAAGCAAACCCTCGAAACCCCGCGCCCTCCTCCAGAGCCCAACCTACGAGCGGGCCATACCTTCAGGCCGTTCCCAACGCCCAAGTTCCTCACACTCCCCTGCCATCGCCCCTAAAACCCGCCCCTACGAACACGGCTTCCCCACCACCAGCCAAACCGGCCGGCAACTCGCCGTCCGCGCGTCCGTCGCCACCACGATCAGATCGCGCCCCTTCACATCGCGGACCAGCCAATGGCCCCGCGTCGCGAGTTCTTTCGTGATTTTTTCCACCATCGAATGATGCCCGTAATCATCGATGAAATCTCCCTCAGATGGTCTCATTTCTCAGGTTTCGTGTTTAAGCGCTGACGCCCCAAGTCCAAGCTTCAATTAAAACCTCGGGGTTTACCCTAAGCTTCCGGTAAGGCCCAAAATGCCCAGCCCTCCCGGCCGCGTCTGAACAAAAGTAACCAAAAAGGCGCGTCCCGCTCTACCCCGAACGTCTCTTTCTCCGCCACCGCCCCGCTGGCACGCCGGCTGCTTATCCGCCGGAATCGCTTTCCCGATGGAAGCGATACATCCGGTAACTCTCTCTTCTCTCGCCAATTATGGTCAACCTCCTCGCAACGAAAATCGCGCCGCCGATCCTCGCTCTCCTTTTCCTCGGATCCGCGAACGCCTTCGCCCAAACCACCGGCTCGCCCGCTTACGAAACTCTCGACGGATTGCGCGCACACCCGCTTCTCTATCCGAAATTCATGATCGACAACTTGTGGATTCTGATCGCCGCTTCCCTCGTTTTCCTGATGCATCTCGGATTCGCGACCCTCGAAGCCGGACTCACGCGGCAGAAAAACACCGTGAACGTGCTGTTCAAAAACCTGTTCGTGGTAAGCATCGGACTCCTGACCTACGCGCTCACCGGTTTTCAGTTAATGTATCCCGGCGATTTCAACGGCTACATCGGCTTCGGCGGCTTCGGAATCGCCGTTCCCTCCGGACAGGAATTCGCGCTGCTCACCCCGCTCGGCTACCAACTCGATATGACGATGTGGACCGATTTCATCTTCCAGGGAATGTTCGCCGCAACCGCCGCGACCATCGTTTCCGGCGCGGTCGCCGAACGGATAAAATTGTCCACCTTCATGGTTTTCAGTCTCCTCCTGGTCGGCCTGGCCTATCCAATCACCGGCAGCTGGAAATGGGGCGGCGGCTGGCTCGACGCGTTCGGCTTCCACGATTTCGCCGGTTCCACGCTGGTGCATTCGGTCGGCGGAGCGGCGGCTCTCGCGTGCGTGATGATTCTCGGCCCCCGGCGCGGAAAATATCCGTCCGGCGGCGGACTCCGCCCGATCCCCGGGCACAACATGCCTTTGGCCACGATCGGCGTTTTCCTCCTCTGGCTCGGCTGGTTCGGCTTCAACGGCGGATCCGTCCTAAGCGCCGATCCCATCATGGTCTCCTACGTCTTCGTCACCACTGGATTGGCCGCGGCCGCCGGAACAATCGCCGCCATTTTCTCCTCGTGGGGGCTGCTCAAAAAGCCGGATTTGTCGATGTCGCTCAACGGCGCGCTTGCCGGTTTGGTCGGGATCACCGCCGGAGCCGACGTCATCAGCCCGTTCTGGGCAATTGTCGCCGGCGGCGTCGCGGGCGTTTTGGTGGTTTTCGCCGTCATTTTCTTCGACCGGATCAAAATCGACGATCCCGTCGGCGCGATTTCCGTCCACGGCGTCTGCGGGATCTGGGGAACATTGGCCGTCGGCATCTTCTCCCCGGCGCATCGGATCGCGATTCAAGCGACCGGATCGGCCGCTGTTATCGTCTTTACCTTTATTTTCTCCTTCATCGCGTTTAGTCTCCTAAAGATGACCATGGGGGCTCGCGTTAGCGCCGAAGAGGAAGAAGAAGGACTCGATCTCGGAGAACACGGCCAGGAGGCGTATCCGGATTTCGGCAAAGTCACGAACTGAACAAACCGTTTTCCGAAACGTTTCTCTTCCCCCGATTTTTGAAATGAAAACTGGAAGATCGGCCAAAAAAGCCATACAACGGAAAATTACACAGCAGAAGTAAAATGAAACTCATCAAAGCCATTATTAAACCCTTCAAACTCGAGGAGGTGAAGGAGGCGCTTTCAGAAATCGGTATCGAAGGCATGACCGTCACCGAGGTCAAAGGCTTCGGCAGGCAAAAAGGCCACACCGAGATCTACCGCGGCAGCGAATACACCGTCGACTTCCTTCCCAAGGTACAAGTGGAAATTGTGGTTCCCGAAGACGTCGTCAACAAGACCGTCTCCGCCATTCTGAAAGCGGCGAAAACCGGAAAAATCGGCGACGGCCGTATCTTCGTCATTCCTGTCGACGACGCGATCCGCATCCGGACCGGAGAACGCGGCGAAAGCACCGTCTAAGCAATCCCGCAAAACCAAGCCAAGAGATTTCGCACCTCGCCGAGGAAACGCGAAATCTCTTCGCCATTTTCAATAACCGGTAACGCGAACGTTTCGCGTTAACTCCCGCTCGCGCTCGATTTTCGGTATTGACCCGGGTGCCGAATCGTGTCTCGTTGACAGACGAATTTCCCCTCGCCCGATTTTCGTGACGCAATCCGACTCCAGTTCGCTTTCCTTCCCGCAACGACTCCTTGGCGCGTTGCTCGGACTCGCGCTGCTTCTTTCCGCATTGATCTCCATCGACGCGGAATTGCACCGCGACACCCACGGCGGAAAAGACTGCCAGAGTATCCAATGTCTCGCGTCGCTTTTCGCTTCCGGCGCGGTTTCGTCGGCGGCGGATAATGCGATTCGCGTTCCGCCTCCCCCGGAATCGCAGGAATTTCGCTATCTTTCCCCGGAAATCCTCCTCTCGGCACGGGCCACCAAAGCGCTCGCCGCGCGCGATCCTCCCGTTTTTTCCCTGCAGGCAGTTTAATTGACGGAAACGGCTTCGGTTGTTTCCGAATCCGCGTTTTTTCAATTTCACCTCCTTTTTTTGCAGATGGAAAACTCTTCTTTTGCCGGAATCGCTTTCGGCGTATCAGTTCTCGCTTTGACCGCCGCGCCTCTCGCGGCCCAAGACAACACCTCCGAAATTCAGGCTTTGCGCGCGCAAATCGAAGCGATGCAAAAGCAACTCGACCGGCTGGAAGCCGAAGCCAAGCTTCGCGATTCCGCCCCGCCTCCGCCACCGCCGCCCGTCGCGGAAACTTCCGGCGCTTTTACGAACCCTTTGCGATTGGGCAGCGAGCAAAACTTCATCGACATTTCCGCCATCGGCACTTTCGCGGCCGGCGGATCGACCGAGAAACACGTGGAGGATTTGCAGCCCGGCGGACACGATCCGCAGCGCCGCGGTTTCAACGTCCAAGGCGTCGAACTCACGCTCTCCGGAATCGTCGATCCCTATTTTCGTGCCCAAACCAACATCGTTTTCCACTCCGGCGGACATTCCCACCACGGCGAAGGCGGAAGCAACGTGGAACTGGAAGAAGCGTTTCTCGAAACCCTCGCCCTTCCCGCAAACCTCCAACTTCGCGGCGGCCTTTTCCTCACCGAATTCGGCCGGCACAACACCCAACACATCCACGCCTGGAGCTTCGTCGATCAACCGCTGATCAACTCCCGAATGTTCGGCGGCGACGGCCTGCGCAATCCCGGCGCGCGAATCTCCTGGCTCGCGCCGACGCCGTTCTTTTCCGAGCTGTTTTTCACCGTCCAGGACAGCACCGGCGAAACCGCTTACAGTTTCCGCAATCCCGACGGATTTCGCGACCACACCTTTTTCCGCGGAAATCCGATCGAAGAACACGACGCCGAAGAAATCGGCGGAATCGACGATCTCCTCTACACCGTCCGCTACGCCGCCTCCACCGATTTCGGCGAAGGCCACACGCTCCTCGGCGGCATTTCCAGCGCATTCGGCCCGAATTCGCCCACCGAGGATTCCGCAGCCGGCCGCACGGAGATCTATGGAGCCGACCTTTACTGGCATTGGTCGCCCGCCGATCAAGTCGCCGGTTATCCTTTCGTTGCCTGGCAAACCGAAGCGATGTTGCGCCGTTTCGAAATGCGCAATCCTTCCGAAACCTTCGAAGACTACGGATTCTACACCCAGTTAAGCTACGGATTCACTCGCGGTTGGGTCGCCGGACTCCGTTACGATTGGATCCGGGGAGCCATGAAAGACGCGGAAACCGAAGCCGGCGAATCGCTGGAACTCCCCAACCGCTGGCGTCTTTCGCCCAACCTGACGTTTCATCCGTCCGAATTCTCGCGCATCCGCCTGCAATACAATTACGACGAGCGCGACGGCGACGAAACCGACCACACCGTCTGGCTCCAAGTCCAATTCTCCATCGGCCCCCACGGCGCCCACACCTTTTAAACTTCCGCGATGAACCGTTTTCTTCAGCTTTTCCTGACAATACTTTTCGCCGCCGGAATCCCTTCACCAACGCTTCTCGCCCGGCTAAACGTCGTCGCCACCACCGCCGATCTCGCTTCCCTCGCGGAAACCGTCGGCGGCGAAAACGTTTCCGTCACGAGCCTCGCCCGCGGCACGGAAGACCCGCACTTCGTCTCTCCGCGCCCGAGTTTCATCCGCATTCTCAACCGCGCCGACGTCTTGATCGAAGGCGGCGCCGAACTCGAATCCGGCTGGCTTCCGCCCCTCGTCCAAAACGCCCGCAACCGGAAAATCCTCCCCGGACAATCCGGTCGCCTCGCCGCCTCGCGCAACATCGATCTTCTCGGCAAACCATCCGGCCCGATCGACCGCAGCATGGGCGACGTCCACGCCAGCGGAAATCCGCACTTCCTGCTCGACCCGGTCAACGCGCAAATCGTCGCCCGCGACATCGCCGCGAAATTCGCCGAAATCGATCCGAAAAACGCCGCCGCCTACCGCCAAAACTCCGACCGCTTCCACGAGGAAATCGACGAACGTTTGAAAGACTGGGAAACGCGTCTCGCGCCGTTTCGCGGCGAAAAAGTCGTGACGTATCACAAAAACTACGACTACTTCGCCCGCCGTTTCGGATTCGAAATCATCGACGCCATCGAACCGCTTCCCGGCATCGAGCCGCCGCCGCGCCACATCGTCGGCCTCATTTCCCGCATCCGCGAAAACGGCGTGCGCATGATTTGGGTGGAACCGTTTCGCCCGCGGCACACCGCCGAACGCATCGCCCGCGAAACCGGCGCGAAGCTGGTGGTTCTTCCCGTCATGGTCGAGGGAATCCGCGAAGCCGAAACGTATATCGATCTCATCGACTACAACGTTTCCCGCATCGCCGCCAAAATGGAACACGAAGAATAATCCGATGAAACCACCGGCCTTCCCGCTCCTTTCGCTCCACGATCTTTCCGTAGGTTATCCGGGAAATGTCGTGGTCAAGAACGTGAATCTAGAAATCCGCCCGCACGATTTCATCGCCTTGCTCGGAGCAAACGGCAGCGGAAAATCGACCTTCCTCAAAACCCTCGCCGGCCTCATCCCTCCCGCCGGCGGTTCCATCCGCTTCGCCGAAACCGCCAAAACTCCGCCCACCGTCGGTTACATTCCACAGGCCGAAAAACTCGATCCGATTTTTCCCGTTTCCGTCACCGAAGTCGTTCTCATGGGTGCCGCCGCCCGCCTGAAACCAGGCCGCCGAATCACCGCCCAACACCGCGAATCCGCCCGGAACGCGCTCCACCAAGTCGGCCTCGAATCCGCCGCCGCCCAACGTTTCGCCCATCTTTCCGGCGGACAAAAACAACGAGCCCTTTTCGCCCGCGCGCTAATGACCGATCCGGAAATTCTCGTTCTCGACGAACCGACCTCCGGCGTCGACCCCGAAGCCGGACGCGCCTTCCTCGAATTGCTTTCCTCCGTCAACCAAACGGGCGTCGCCGTTCTGATGGCGAGCCACGACCTCGATCTGGTCCGGCAATTCGTCCCGAAGGTCCTTTTCTTCCACGATCGAACCGTCGAATCCGGACCGGCCCAACAAATTCTCTCCAGAATTTCCACCGCCGGCCCCGGCCAAAGTTTCCTCTGATGCCGCACTCTCTTTCGATCATCGACGCTTGGCGGGAACTTCTCGACGCGGCGCCCTTTCTCCTGGATCCGCTTCTCGCCGGATTGCTGATCGGCAGTCTCGCCCCTTTGATCGGCGGCTATTTTCTGCTCCGCCGCATCCTGTTTCTCGGCGTAACCATTCCGCAAGTTTCCTCCGCCGGAATCGCCTTCGCGCTTCTCGCGCAAGGTCTCGGCTGGTTCGGAATGGCCGCGGATCCGCACGGCGGCAACGCGATTCCGCTTATCGGCTCGCTGCTTTTCACCACGATCGCCGTCATCGCGCTCGGAACGATCGCCCACCGCAAACCCGGATTCTCCGACGTCGCCATCGGTTTCACCTTCGCCGTCGCCAGCGCCCTCAGCTTCCTTCTTCTTTCCCAAAACCCGATCGCCGAAGCCGGAATGCTCAACCTCCTCAAAGGCGAAATCATCGCCATCGGCCGCCGCGATCTCGCCGGCACCGCCATCGCCTGGACGATCTCCATCGCCACGCTCCTCTTCCTCCACAAGGAATTTCTCCTCGTCTCCTACGATCGTGAATTCGCCGTCGCTCTCCGCAAACCAGTCGCCGCCTACGACCTGATTTTCCACATCGTCGCCGCCCTCGCCATCTCGCTCTGCGTCCTCACCGTCGGCCCCGTCACGACCTTCGGCTACCTCATTTTACCGCCCATGATCGCGCTCCTTTTCCCGCTCGGAATGTCGCGCTTCTTTCTCCTTTCGTCGCTCATCGGCATGATCGCTTCCGTCGTCAGCCTCGCCGCCGCTTTCCTTCTCGATCTCCCCGTCGGCCCGACAACCGTCGCCGCTCTAGCCCTGGCCTGGCTTCTCGGCTGGATCGCCCGCCGAATCGCGCAATTCCCCTCCCGTTCCCGCGGACGATCCTAATTCACACGCGGATCGCAGCGCAAAACCATCTCCACCGCGTCACAAAGCTGCGTTCCCGTAAACGGTTTCGGCAACAATTTCGCGCCGCCCAATTCGGGAAAAGGCGACACCGGAGAACCCGCCGCGAGCCCGCTCACCACGATAATCTTCACCGCCGGATTCCGCTTGCGAAGCGCCGCGATCAAACCGCTCCCGTTCATCGCCGGCATCATGATATCCGTGATCACCAAATCGATTCCTTCACAGCTTTTCCGGTACAACTCCAGCGCCTCCGCTCCTTCCGAAACGGCCAGCACCGTGTATCCGTTAAACTCCAAAATCAGCCGGATCGCTTCCAGAACTCCCGGATCGTCATCGACCACCAGCACCCGCCCGCGCCGCTCGCCAGGCGCTTTCCCGGCCTCCTCTTCAACCATCGCCTTCCGCCCGGAAAGATTGGCGGGATATTCGTCATTCGTCGTTGTACCCATTTCTGGTTCGCTGTGAGATAATCAAAAAAACTCCTCCAGTCTTCACAACATTCCCATTGTTGAAAAGCCCTAATACCGCCGAAAAACATTTCGCTCGCGAATCGTTCCGCTCCCGAAAAACGACGTCCGCCACCACCTCCGCCGGGTTGCCTAATCCGCCTCATGCGTGCAAAATAAACGTTCACATTCACCGAAATTTCCATTCGCCGCCATGCCGGTTAAATTTCAGGATTATTACGCCGTTCTCGGAGTTCCCCGCGACGCGAACGCCGACGACATCAAAAAGGCTTTCCGCAAGCTGGCCCGCAAATATCACCCCGATATCGCCGCGGACAAGCAAACGGCGGAAGCGAAATTCAAAGAGATCAACGAGGCCTACGAGGTCCTCCACGACCCGGAAAAGCGCCGCAAATACGACCGCCTCGGCGCCCGCTGGCAGGAAGCCGATTTCCAACCTCCTCCCAGCCAACAAGCCCGCTGGTCCTCTCCCGAAGGAGGCGGTTCCGCGGAGTATCATTTCGGCGGCACCGGTTTCAGCGATTTCTTCGAGCAATTCTTCGGCGGCGCCGATCGCTACGCCGGTTTCGACCGCGATTTCCGCCAAAGCCAGCACGCGGGCCACGCGGCCGGCGGATTCGCCCGGCGCGGCGCGGATGTGGAAGGCGACATTCTCGTCACGCTCGCGGAAGTTTTCGGCGGCTCCTCCCGCACGATTTCGCTCCAACGCGTTCATCCCGAAACAGGCCAAACCGAAACCGACACGATCAAAGTCAAAATTCCCGCTGGCGTCCGCGACGGCCAAACCATCCGCGTCCGCGGCAAAGGAGGAGAAGGCGCCGGCGGAGGCGAGCCGGGCGATCTTTTCCTCCACGTCCGCCTCGCCTCCCACCCGGATTTCCGCATCCAGGAATCCGATCTCTACTACGATCTCGAACTGGCACCATGGGAAGCCGTCCTCGGCACGCAAACGATCGTGCCCACTCCCACCGGCGGCCAAATCAACGTCCGCATTCCGCCGCACTCCAACAACCGCCAGCAACTCCGGATCCGCGGCCAAGGTTTGCCCAAAAACCGCGACGGCCAACGCGGCGATCTTTACGTCGTCCTCAACGTCCAGCTTCCGCGCGAAATTTCCCCCGAGGAAAAGGAACTCTGGGAAAAACTAGCCCGCGTTTCCCGCTTCAAACCACGACAATCCGAACGCTGAAACCGCGTCGAACCCCGATCAGCCCTTCAGCGACGCCATATCGATCACGAAACGGTATTTCACGTCGCTTCTCAACATGCGCTCGTAAGCCTCGTTGATCTGGTCGATCCGGATCGTCTCGATGTCGCAAACGATCCCGTGCTGCCCGCAAAAATCCAGCATCTCCTGCGTTTCCGGAATTCCGCCGATCAACGAACCCGCCAAACTCCGCCGCTTCGACAACAAGTTGAAAGCCCCCACCGGTGCCTCCTCCTCCGGCAGCCCCACCAACACCAATTTCCCATCCCGCTTCAGCAATTGCAGATACGCGTTCAAATCGTGTTTCGCGGAAACCGTATCCAGAATAAAATCGAAACTTCCCGCGTACGCCTGCATCTCGTCCGCGTTTCTCGAAACCACCACCTCGTCCGCCCCCAGCTTTTTCGCATCCGCCGTTTTCCCCGGAGAAGTCGTAAAAAGAACCACATGAGCGCCGAACGCGTCGGCGAATTTCACCCCCATGTGTCCCAATCCGCCGAGACCCACCACGCCGACCTTTTGCCCTTTGCCGACCTTCCAATGCCGCAACGGCGAATACGTCGTGATCCCCGCACACAGCAACGGCGCGCTCGCCGCCAGATCCAGCCCCTCCGGAATCCGCAGCACAAAATCCTCCGTCACGACAATGCTCCGCGAATACCCGCCGTGCGTGATTCCACCCGAATGCCGATCCGCCCCGCCATACGTGAAAATCGCGCCGCTATCGCAAAACTGCTCCAACCCGTCCCGACAACTCTCGCACGACCGGCACGAATCGACCATGCACCCGACGCCCACCGTATCCCCCACCGCGAACTTCTTCACCTCCGGCCCCACCTCCGTCACCCGGCCAATAATCTCGTGTCCCGGCACGATCGGATAAACCGTCCCACCCCATTCGTTCCGCACCGTATGCAAATCGCTGTGACAAACGCCGCAGAAAAGAATCTCGATCTTCACATCCGCCGGAGTCGGTTCGCGACGCTCCACCGAAAACGGCCGAAGGGGAGAATTGCTGTCAAACGCCGCGTATCCCGGCGTGGAAAACGTCCGTTGTTTGTCCATCCCCAAACAGTTACCCGCAAAGCCCAAGAGTCAACCGCCCGCCCCTTCCCGAAATCCTTTAAAACCTCGCTCCTTGACCAAGTTTTCACACCGCAAAACCCTCCTCATCCGCGCCCATCCGTGCCATCCGCCGCCGCCGCGCTGGTGCGCTTTGTCGCGCCGCGGGTGGTTAA
>CAZJCL010000014.1:13399-15750 GCA_964544025.1 uncultured Opitutales bacterium
TGTTAATCCCCAGAGCCAAAGCTCCGTGCCCTCAGTGACTCCGTAGTGAATCCATTTTCCCCCCAATTCATCATTCAACCTTCATACTTCTACCTTTCCCGAATCGTTCCCACCATCTCCAGCTCGTAATCCGTATACGTCCGATATTCCCCGCGCATCCACACCACCGCCACCCGCTCCGGATCGTCCCAAACCGGAACCACCGGCCGCAAATTATCCGCATCCTCCGTGTGCGTAATCTGCTCCCACTCCCAATTCTCCCCGCCATCCGCCGTCTTCCCCCGGAAAATCTGGTAACGATTTCCCGCCAGCGCCTCCCCGGAAACCGGATCGACATCCGCCGAAATAAACACCGTCGATACATCGTTCGGATCGATACAAATCAATCCCGTATAATCGTCCTCCCCCGCGTAAAGCCGCGTTCCCGCGTGCGCGATCTGGAATTCGTTCCACCGCTCCCCGTCCCACCGCGCGTAATGATAGCGCAAATCCTGCCCCCAATCCTCATGCCCCCGCGGCAACCGCCCCACTTCCGAATACTGCACGCTATACGCCGCCACCGGATTCCCTTCCGCGTCCAAATGCAAATCGTTCGCCCACGCGATCCGCTTGTCGCTTCCCGCGAAAACCCGCGTCGCCAAATCCGGCGTCACCGGCCCCTCCGCCACCGGATGTACCACCGTTCCGTCCGTCCGATGAAATTTCCCGTCCCGGTAAAACGCGTGATAAATGCTGTTGTCGAAATTGTTCGGATGCCCCTCCGTAAAGATAAAGTGAATCGTATCCCGCCCGTTCCCAATATACTTCACATACGGCCGATGCCGGTCCTCGCTCGGCATATCGATCCACAACCCATGCGAGCTCCACGTCTCTCCGCCGTCGTCGCTGGTCATCCACGACGGTTTCCACGACGGATCGAATCCGCGAAAGAAATTATAAATCCGCCCCTTCCCCTCATTCTCCTCCGAAAGCCGGACCAGATTCGCGTAAGTCACCCGCGATTTCTCCCCCGGCCGATACGCCACCGGCTCCGTCCATTCCCGCGGATCGTTCGGCTCCACCGTTGTCCGGTAAAACATCCGCGAATGATTATGCCCGCTGTAAATCGTGAAAACCCGGTCATCCGGCAGCGCCAGCAACGCCGGCGTCGCGTGATCGTTGTATTGCAAATTCGGATGCAAAACCGCCCGCGTCGTTTCGCCGCTTTCCAACTCGTAAGTCGCCACCTCCACGTTCCCGCGACGCGCATCCTCCAGCTTCCCCCCTGCCACCGAAACCACCCAAAGCTTCCCTCCATGCACGATCGCCCGCTCATCCTGAAACCAGCACCAAGCGCCATCGTCATTTATCTGAAACACCCGCGCCTCCTTCGCAAATCCCCAACCGCTCCCCGCGAAAATCGACGCCGCCACCAAAACCACCCCACGACGCGAAACCGAATTCCAAACAGACCGAACCCAACGCGGATCGAAAATTTTCATCCGCTCAGTCTCCCCATTTCCCCTCCCAATTTCAAGCACCCCATTCCCCAATCGACCGCCACCACCCCACTTCGACATTCGAAATTCCAACTTCTAAATTCAAAAAGGCCGCCCGCGCCAAAACGCGAGCGGCCATTTCTCAATCCGATCTCTCCTTCGCCTACTCCTGCACGCTTACGCTCAAACGAAGGAAACGGCGCTCACCACCCGAAACCGGCACCGAATCGCGATACGTCACCACTTCCAATCCATCTTCGACGTTCGACGACATCTCCACCGGCCCCGGATTCCAATCGACCAAATCCGAGGATCCCTCCACCGCATAATCCAAACCGGCGGTACCCTCGGGACGCGCGAAACTCAGGGTCAGATAATCCTCGCCCTCCACGTTGACCACCGACTGAACCGGTAGATCGAAAACGCTCGGTTGACGCGGATCCGAACCGAGAGCGTATTCCAACAGATTTTCGATTCCATCGCCGTCCGGATCCGCTTCCATTCCGCTAACTGATTCGTCGAGATCATCCCCGAAGAAATGATCGGCCACCCATTGCGCATATCCTTCCGAGCCGGAACTGCCGACGCTGATCATGTGAATATTATCCACCACATACGGTGCCTGCACCACACCGTTAAACCGGGTCGTAATAATTCCGCTCCCGACTTCCGGCACCACGTACTGGAAAAACGAAAGCGGCTCGCTCACGGCGGAAAAAGTCCCGCCGACTTCCTCCACCGAGATCACATACGACGGCGGATTCGTTGAATAATCCCCGTCGAACTGAATGTAATAAACGGTCGGATCTTCAAAAACCCCATCCGTGTGAGCCGATTCGGTAAACGTCCCGGCCGGAAAAACCGTCTGCCATA
>CAZJCL010000014.1:15850-20154 GCA_964544025.1 uncultured Opitutales bacterium
CCATCCGTGTGAGCCGATTCGGTAAACGTCCCGGCCGGAAAAACCGTCTGCCATACCTGAACCGGCAAAAGTACTCCTTGACCGTGAAACACTTGGCCGGCCCCGTTACCGGTGATTCGGAAATTGATCGCCGGCGAATTCCCCAAAGTATAATCCGCCGGACGCTCGCCGCCGATTCCGAGACTCATGCTGCGATCGTTGGCCCCAGCCGCGTCGCCCAATGCCGTGTAAAAACCAACCTGCCACTTCGGTCCCGTCGGCTGGGCGAGATAAGACCGGCTGGCGATCACGGTGTCGACCTCCAGTTTATTTGGAATATGCTGACTCAAAATCGGCCAGTTCTGCGGCCCGCTTCCTTGGGCGACGGGAATAAACGCCGCCGTCGTGGATCCTTCGATCAACCCCGGATGCGGCGTCACATGCTGCACATAACTCCAGCCATGCGCGAAAGGCTCCGCCTCCAAATCGCCATTCGCGAAACCTTCATACGGCATCGGCGTCACATCCATCCAAGCCGCCCCGATCCGGAGCTCGTCGATCGTTCCGCCATAACCGCCGCCGCTCGCCAACCGAATCCGGTTGAAGCTCAAATCGAACTCAGCGCCGGTGAAAACGTAAGCGTCCTCTTCCGCTGGCGTCCGCCCCGACGGATCCGGATTGATGAACAAACTCGCCGAATGCCCGCCCTCCGCGTTGAAGTCGAGACGGATCGCGACGAAATATTTTCCCCCGATCGGAACCTCGTTATCCAGTCCCCACACCCGTTCCTGCCCGGAAATCCGAAGCCCTTGGCCTCCGCTGGATTTCCCGAAAAACAATTCCTCGGTCGCGTCGCTAAAAAGCGAAATCCCCCAGAACGGCGCGTTCGGAGCGCCTTCGCCCGTCGTCAAATCGTCCGAATTTCCTTCGGCGATAAAGCTGAGCCAAAGGCTGGTGCCGGGCGCGCCCAAGTGGCGATTCGCGTTCAAATACGACGGATGAAGATTGTCCGTATCGATATAGCGAAACGCGCGTCCGCCCCGGGTCTCCTCGGGATCTTCCGGCGTCGCGAGCAACACCTTGTTCCCCGTCGTCACCAAATCCCCATGAGTCTGCCCCGGCGCGACCACCTGCGCCGCCGGCCAATCCATCCGCCGGCTCTCCGTCGACGGAGTCCACGGCTCGGCCCAGCCGATTCCGCCATCCCGTCCAACCAAATCGCCCGGCTCATAATCGAAACCGTCATACGCCAACAGATGCCGAAGCTCCGCCGGCTCCGGTTCTTCGCCAATCGTCAAAGTCAACTCGTCGAACTCGAGCGTCAGCGTGTCGGCCGCGGGCGAATTCAGGCTCACGTGAAACGCGTAATCGATCGTTCCATCGAAGCCCGTCGCTTGCGTCGGACGCGAGACCCGGTCGAACCGTTCTCCGTCGATATAAAGCGTCACCCAGTCGCCCCGCACGCGCAACTCCAGCGAATCCAGCTGCAAATCCCGCTCCGGAAGATGCCCGACCACAACCCGTTGCTCGTTCCCTTGATCGCGAATGTAAGTCACCTCCCAAATACGAACGGTCGAATCGGACCCCAAAGTGACCGGCCGGAAATCATAGGCCCATCCAAGAGTGACGCCCGCCCGGCGAGTCCCGAACAAGAAGCTCGAACCGCCATCCATTACCTCGGTCGAAATCCGGACGTTTTCCAGAACCAGCGAGTAATTCTCGATCGAATCCACATCGGAGATCAAATACATGTAGCCCAAACCGCTTCCGTTCAACAGGAACGTCTTGTTCTCTTCCTCTCCTCCGTAGAGCGCGTGGTTTCCGGCGCCGTGGTGCCATGTGGCGTTGTCGTCCGCCGTCGGATTCAGGTGCAACTGATTTCCGATCGTGCCGTTGTTGAAATCCTCATGCACCAAAACCGTCCCCGGAGGCAACGGACCCGGATCCCCAAAAATTCCCACGCCAAAATGCGGCAGCCCAACCCCTCCCAAGCTGGAGCCACTCACCAGCTCGGTAATTTCCCCCGTCGCGATCTCGTAAGCGGAAATCTTGTTACCACCCCGTTCCACGTAAACCAGATGCGTCCCCGAAGTGCTCAACTCCACTCCCAGCACCGTGACCAAACCGTTGACCAGCTCCGTCACGACACCGGTATTCAAGTCGTAAGAACTCAACGTTCCCGCCCCCAAACTGGTAAAATAAACGATGTCGTTCGCCTCGTCGAAAGCCAAACCGTATTGCTGATGGTCTCCATCCGGCAACAAATCCTGCAAGATCGTATGCGTCTTCGAGGAAATCTCGGTCGCGTACAAATTCCGGTCGCCTCCGACAGCGTTGGTCGAAAGCAACTGATCCGTCCCCCGCGCCGCGACTCCGGTCGCGTTCGCGTTTCCTTCGCCGCCATGCGGCTTCCCGAGATAAACGACGTCTTTCCCGGTCTCCAAATCCGCCGAATACAGACCGGTAATCCAGTCCGAAAAATACAATTTCCCCGCCTCCTCATCGATATCGATAAATTGCGGCGCGAAAGCGGTGAACGTATCCGGATCCGGATTCGCTACGAACAACCGTGCTTCATCTCCATTTCGTTTCGCCCGCCACACGCCTCCATTCGGATTCGCATCGCTCTTGTCCGTCCAGTAGATGTATTCGGCGGTCACCGCCACATCGACGGCGGTTCCCACCATCCCGCTTCCGTCGAACACGACATCCGCTCCCGAACCGTCGCGATTCGCGCCCATGATTTGAGCGCCGTTCACGGTCCAATATAAATCCTGCGCCGAAACAAACGGCGCGGAGAAAAAAGCGGCCAAGCCAAACGCGGCCGCCAACGAGGTTTTTACTGTCAATCTTCGAGGTTTCAACATAAGAACTCCAATGATGATCGCCCCCGGAAAGATCCGCCCGGAACATCCGCCTCGCCGTAAGAAAACCACGAATACGAAAAGGCGAACCAGAAAGAAGCTAACTAAGAGAGATCAGGTGACGATTTTGGATAACGCACCGAGAAATACAGCCCGAACTTCCGGACGTCAATTCCCGAAACCGAACTCGCCGAAAAACCGCTACCGCCGATCCGCCAACAAAAACCGCTCCGCCTCCGCCCCAAAAAAACCATCGCACAATCGCCAAGATTTTTGCTTGAAAACCCCCGTCGGACGCTTCTCTATTATCCAGCAATTCGCGGGCGTCGTATAACGGCTATTATGTGAGCTTCCCAAGCTTGAGACGAGGGTTCGACTCCCTCCGCCCGCACCAATCGCCCCCATTCCCCCGCCAAAACTTCCGCCCCCGCGTTTCCGCTCTTTTCCTCCTTGCCTCAACGCTCCTTCCGAAACAGCTTTGCCCAAAGCAAATGGAAATTCATATCGCCCAGAACAATGAGGAATCCGGGCCCTACGACATCGACGAGGTCAACCGCCTCCTCGCCGCCCGTGCCGTCCACCCAAACGATCTCGCCTGGCACGTCGGCCTCAGCGGCTGGCAACCGCTCCATACCATCGCGGGCGTCAAAATCCCCGGTCACGCCGGCCCCATCCCGTCTCCGGCCACTCCGCCCCCGCTCCCTGCCAACCGCCCCGTCTACGTCGGCTTCTGGCGGCGATTCGGCGCTTGGATAATCGATTCCATCCTCATCTCCCTCATCTCCCTTCCGTTGGTGGTCAGCATCTACGGCTGGGATTATTTCGCTCCGGACGCACCGATCATCGCCGGCACCGCCGATTTCCTCATTTCATTCGTTCTCCCGCCGGTCGTAATTATCCTCTTCTGGATCTGGAAACAGGCAACTCCCGGCAAAATGATCGTTTCCGCCAAAGTCGTCGACGCCGTCACCCTGCAAAAAGCCCCCACCTCACGGCTCGTGTTACGCTATTTCGCCTACATCCTGTCGACCCTCCCGCTCTGTCTCGGATTCCTCTGGATCGCCTTCGACGATCGCAAACAGGGTTGGCACGACAAACTCGCCGGCACCGTCGTCATCCGCGATCCCGAAGGTTCGCTCGAAGAAGCGTTCCGCTAACTCGTCGCCAAAATCCACATTCACTCCGGCGGCGACAAATTCATCTGCCACAAATGCGCCGTGGCGAAACTCCGAAACGGCGAAAACCGCGCCATCAATCGCGCCACCGTTTCCCGGTCCGGACGCTCCTCCAGCCCGAAAAGCGTCCGCAATCCGCTCGTCACTCCCGTATCCCCCACCGGATGACAATCCCCAAACCCAAGCGCCCGCAACATTAGAAAATTCACCGACCACGGCCCCAGCCCCCGGATCGCCAACAACTCCCGCTCCACCCGCGCCACCGGCCAATCCCGCATCCTCTCCA
>CAZJCL010000015.1:0-20082 GCA_964544025.1 uncultured Opitutales bacterium
ACCGGTGCCGGAGTTGAAGTGATCAACGAGGTCGTTGGCGGCTCCATCCCCCGCGAATTTATCAAGCCGACTCAGGACGGTATTCTGGAAGGTGCCACCAACGGCACGGTTGCCGGTTACCCGGTGATCGACTTCAAGGTGCGCATCATCGACGGTTCCTTCCACGAAGTCGACTCCTCGGAAATGGCGTTTAAGATGGCGGGTATTTTCGCCTTCCGCGACGCCATGAAAAAGGCGGGACCGATCCTTCTCGAGCCGATCATGAAGGTGGAGGTAACTACTCCGGAAGAGTATCAGGGCGACATCATGGGCGATTTGAACCGTCGCCGCGGTCGCATCCAGAACATGAACACCAAGGGCGCCAGCTGCATCGTTTCGGCTCAGGTTCCGCTGGAAGCGATGTTCGGATACTCGACCGATGTGCGTTCCCTCAGTAAGGGCCGCGCCAGCTATTCGATGGAACCGTCTCACTTCGAGCAGGTTCCGCAAAGCATTCTCTCCAACATCGTGGAAACGTCTTCGCGCGCTCCCGCTCGCACCTAATTTGCAACAACCATGAAGGGTCAACGCATTCGCATTAAACTCAAAGGCTTCGATTACCGGGTCATCGACCAATCGGCTTTTGACATCGTCGAGACTGCCAAGCGTTCGGGCGCTCGCGTTTCCGGTCCGGTTCCTCTGCCTATCCGCATTGAGAAGCATACCGTAAACCGTTCTCCGCACGTGGACAAGAAGTCGATGGACGCCTTTGAAATCCGCACGCACAAACGCTTGATCGACATCATTGAGCCCACGGCCCAAACGGTTGACGAGCTAAAGAAACTGAACCTCCCGGCGGGGGTGGATATTACGATCAACGTTTAAGAAAAACACGGAAATTTGACGCGGCTGAAGCGTCCTCTGGCCCGAGTGGGGCAAGAAGGCCTTCAGCCAAACCGTTTTCTAAAGTAGGTAACAGGTAAACGGGGGCTCTCCTCCACCTACCGCTTAGAACTATGAGCACTACACTGATAGGAAGAAAATTAGGCATGACGCAGGTCTATGACGGAGATAACCGTCTGGTCCCCGTGACAGTGGTCGAAGCCGGCCCATGTCCCGTCGTGCAGGTCAAGACGACCGAGAACGATGGCTACAACGCCATCCAGCTCGGTTTCTCCAGCCAAAAAGAGAGCCGCCTTTCGAAGGCCGCTCTTGGTCACTTGAAGAAGGCGAAGGTCGAGCCGGTTTCCCAGTTGCGGGAAGTCCGTTTGACGGAAGCTTCTGACCGGAAGGTGGGGGATGTCGTTGCGGCGACGGAATTCAGCGCCGGCGACAAGATCGACGTCGTTGGAGTCACCAAGGGTAAAGGTTTCCAAGGCGTCGTGAAGCGTTATCGCGTTTCGGGCGGTCCGATGTCCCACGGTTCGATGTTCCACCGCCGCGTGGGTTCGATCGGTATGCGGCAGACTCCGGGCCACACGTTCAAGAACCAGATCATGCCGGGTCACATGGGGAGCGTTCGCCGCACCGTGCAGAACTTGCAGGTGGTGAAGGTCCTTGAGGACAAGAATTTGTTGCTCGTCAGCGGCAGTGTGCCAGGCGCCACCGGCGATCTCGTCATTATCCGCAGCGCCAAGAAGGCCAGGAAATAAAGGAGCGTCGCATCATGAAGTTGAAAGTTTATTCCAGTGACGGTTCTTCCAATCAGGAAGCCGAATTTAATCAGATCGAAACCTTCGAAGGTTCCCGCGGGCGTCAGGCGGTCAAGGAAGTGATCGTGGCTCATCAGGCCAACGCGCGCCAAGGCACCGCGAGCACCAAGACCCGCGCCGAAGTTTCCGGCGGCGGCAAAAAGCCTTGGCGTCAAAAGGGAACGGGCAACGCCCGGGCCGGCAGCGCGACTTCTCCGTTGTGGAGCGGTGGTGGTGTGGTTTTCGGACCGAAGCCCCGCGATTATTCGAAGAAGATCAACAAGAAGGTGAAGAGCCTGGCGATCCGCCGCATTCTTTTCGACCGCGCCCAGAAAGGGGACATCGTTGTCGTGGAGGAATTCGATCCGCAGGAGCCGAAGACCAAGGCCGCGCAGGCCGTGATCCGCGCTATCGCTCCGAAAGGCCGCGTGCTTTTCGTGGAAGACCGGTTCTCGGACAACGCGATCCTTTCCACCCGGAACTTGGCGGATGTCGATCTCGCCGAATCCGATTCGCTCAACACGCTGGCGCTCGCCGGTTACAGCAAAATCATTTTCACGCGCAAAGGCCTCGACAAATTGTTCGAGCGCTTGAATGGAGGCAGCAAATGAACTCGCCCGATCAAGTCATCAAAACTCTCCGGCTGACGGAGAAGTCGAATCAGCTCTCGTCCAACCACGGACAATACACCTTTGAAGTGTTTGCGGACTCCAACCGCCACAGCATCCGCCAGGCGGTGGAGAAAGCCTTCAACGTTACTGTGACCCGGGTGAACGTCCTTAATGTAAAGGCGAAGAAGAAGCGCAATCTTCGGACCGGCCGGACCGGCAAGAAGAGCGGCTTCAAGAAAGCCATCGTGACCCTGAAGGAGGGTGACAAGATTGAAATCGTCTAAGGACGGAAAGGATACATCATGCCTCTCAAAGAACACAGACCTTTGACTCCGACGCAGCGTTATCACGTTGCGAACAAGAATCCGAAAATCTCGACCACCAACAAACCGGTTCGCGGTTTGGTGCGCACGAAGAAGAAATCCGGCGGTCGCAACACCTACGGGCGCGTGACGTCACGCCGTCGCGGTGGGGGACACAAGCAGCAGTACCGCGTCATCGATTTCCGTCGCGACAAGCTCGACATTCCGGCCAAGGTGCAGGCGATCGAGTATGATCCGAACCGTTCGGCGAATCTCGCTCTTTTGGCCTACGCCGATGGGGAGAAGCGTTACATTTTGGCGCCGCGCGGACTGGAAGTCGGCCAAGTGGTGATCAACAGCGAAGCGGGCGAGTTCAACGACGGGAACTGCATGTTCCTCAGTTCCATGCCGCCTGCGACCCGCATCCACGCTATCGAACTGGTTCCTGGGCAAGGCGCGCAGATTTGCCGCTCCGCCGGAACGGCCGCCCAGTTGATCAATGTGGAAGGAGACCGCGCAACGGTGAAGATGCCGAGCGGCGAAATCCGCATTCTCCACTCCCGTTGCCGCGCCACAATCGGCGAAGTCGGCAATGGCGAGCACCAGAACGTTTCTCTCGGTAAAGCGGGCCGCAACCGCTGGAAGGGCAAACGCCCTCGCGTTCGCGGTGTGGCGATGAACCCGGTGGACCATCCGATGGGTGGTGGCGAAGGCCGCACCGCCGGTGGCGGACATCCGGTGTCGCCGTGGGGCCAGCTCGCGAAGAACTTCCCGACGCGCCGCCGTTCCAAGCCTTCCAACTCCTCGATCATCGTCCGTCGCAACGGCAAGAAACTGAAAAGCTAATCCGCTATGGCTCGCTCAATTAAAAAAGGATTCTTTGTCGATGTTTCCCTTCAGGAGAAGGTGGACACCGCCAACCAAAGTGGCTCCAAGAAGCCGATTCAGACTTGGTCCCGCCGCTCGACGATCACGCCCGATTTTATCGGACACACATTCAACGTGCATAACGGCAAGATCTTCGTGCCAGTATATGTGACCGAAAACATGGTCGGTCACAAACTGGGCGAATTTTCCCCGAGCCGCACCTTCAAGGGCCACGGATCCCACACGAAGAAATAAGGAAACGTCCCAATGAATTCCGTCGACTCCACCATCGCTGGCCGTCAGGCATCGTTCTCCTTCGGGAAGCGATTGCTTCGGTTTCGCATGGGTCGCGGAATCGGCGTTTCCGCGGTGGCTGTCGCCGCGGCTTGTTGCTTGTTTGCCGGACGTAGCGAGGCGGAAGAGGCGAAACCGGAGTTACCGGGTTTCCTTTTCGAGCCGTTCTACGCCAGCAACAGCGGGGTAGTTTACGGGGTTTATTCGGCGCGCCACGCGGACCTGGTTTTGATCTCCGGCGGATTTGACGCCGGTTTTCAGTCCGGCATGATTTGCCGGATTCAGGACGGAGCGGGCGAAGTAGGCGAGGTGATCCTCGTGGAAGTGCGCGAAAATTGCGCCGCCGGTTTAATCCTGGAGCTCGCAGGTGGAAACACGATCCAGCCCGGTCATGCAGTCACAACGAAAACGGTAGTATTTTAAGGTCAAAATCCAGATGGAAATTCAAGCTGTAACCAAATACGTGCGGATGTCGCCCAAGAAGGTGCGGGAAGTAGCCCGGGAAATCCAAGGGCAGAACGCGACCCGCGCGCTGAGTCATCTCCAGTTTATTCCGCGCAAATCCGCCCGCCTCATCGCCAAGACGCTGAAGTCGGCCGTGGCGAACGCGGAAAACAATGAAAACCTTTCCTCCGACAGCCTGATTGTGCAAAAGGCGCTGGTGGAAGCGGGCCCTGTTTTGAAGCGCTTCCGCGCCGGTGCCCGTGGATCGGCCAAGCCAATCAAGAAGCGGACGAGCCATATCCGGATCGTCCTTTCCGACAACTCCAACAAATCGTAAATTATGGGCCAGAAAGTAAACCCGATCGGTTTCCGCCTCTCCGTCCGCCGCAACTGGCAATCCCGTTGGTACGCCGGAAAGAAGGATTTCGCTAATCTCCTCCGCGAGGACCATTTGATCCGCAAGGATCTCCTCGAGAAGCTCCGCTTTGCGGCGGTTCCGCGCATCTTCATCGAGCGCGCCTCGAACCGCGTTCGCGTCAAGATCTTCACCGCCCGTCCCGGCATCGTCATCGGTCGCAAGGGGCAGGAGCTGGACAAGATCAAGGAGAACCTGGCCAAGCGCACGGGGAAGGAAATCCTTCTCGACATTCAGGAAGTCAAGAAGCCTGAGATCGACGCGCAATTGGTCGCTGAAAACGTGGCTCTCCAGTTGGAGCGCCGGATCGCTTTCCGCCGCGCGATGAAGAAATCGGTGCAGATGGCGATGAGCCTTGGTGCCGAAGGGATTCGTATCCAGGTTTCAGGCCGTCTCGGCGGCGCGGACATCGCCCGCACGGAAAAGCAGCGCGCCGGCCGCGTTCCTCTTCACACCCTCCGCGAGAACATCGACTACGGCTTCGCCGAAGCGCGGACGGTTTATGGCATCATCGGCATCAAATGCTGGATCTGTAAGAAAGATCAGGAGTAATTCGGGAGAAATATCCGCAACCGTTTAACGACACGTTCCCATGCCACTACTTCCCGCTAGAACAAAATTCCGTAAAAGCCATCGCGGCAGCCGCGCCGGAAACGCCAAAGGAGGCGATACGCTCGCCTTTGGCGAATATGGTATCCAGAGCCTCGACCGCGGCTGGATGACCGCTTCCCAGATCGAAGCCGCTCGTGTTGCCATCACGCGTAACATGAAGCGTAAAGGCAAAGTCTGGATCCGCGTTTTCCCGCACAAGCCAGTTTCGAAGAAGCCCGCCGAAACCCGTATGGGTAAAGGTAAGGGCAGCACCGAATTCTGGGTAGCGGTGATTCGCCCCGGCGTCGTTCTCTTCGAGATCGCCGGCGTCTCCGCGACCGTGGCCCGTGAATCTCTCCGTTTGGCCGACACGAAACTTCCTTTCCGTTGCCGTTTCATCGCCCGGGAAGAAACCATTTAACACGGCATCCGCACACCATGAAGGCCAAGGAAATTAAAGAACTCTCGATCGAGGAACTGGAGAAGAAACTCCGCGACGCGCGCGAGGAGATGCTCGGACTGCGTCTGCAAAAGCAGGTGGGGCAGCTCGAGAAAACCCATCAACTGAAGGTCACCCGCCGGGAAATCGCGCGGTACGAGACCATTCTTTCCGAAAAGAAAGCCGTCGCCAAAGCGTCGTAAAGCATCCTTTAGAAAATGAACAACAACCCGCGAAACAAGCGCAAGACCCTCAGCGGCGTGGTGAGCAGCCGGTCGGGCAAGAAATCCGTCAAAGTGACGATTGCCTACAAGATTCCGCACCCGCGCTACACGAAGGTCATTAACCGCAAAACCGTGGTCCACGCGCACGACGAGAACGACGAAGCGAAAGTCGGCGACAAGGTCGTGATCATGGAGACGCGTCCTTTGAGCAAGCTGAAGCGTTGGCGTATCGTCAAGGTAGCCGAATCGGCTCCCGTTGTGGAAGAGATCGCCGCCGCTACCGCCGAGGCGTTGGAAAAAGACGAAGCATAACCAGAGAGGCAAGTTCCGATGATTCAACTTCTCAGCAGACTCCATATTGCCGACAACACCGGCGCCCGCAAAGCGACGATGATCCGGCGTCTTGGCCAATTGAAGGACACCGCGGGTGTGGGCGATATCATTGTCGTCAACATCAAGGAAAGCTCGACCGATGCCTCCGTAAAGAAGGGCGAAGTCGTGAAGGCGGTGGTCGTTCGGACCAAAGCGCCGATCCGCCGCAACGACGGCAGCTACCTGCGGTTCGACAGCAACGCCATCGTGATTATCGATGGTAACAACAATCCGCGCGGCACCCGCATTTTCGGACCAGTCGCCCGCGAACTGCGCCAAAAGCAGTTCATGAAGATCATTTCCCTCGCACCGGAGGTACTCTAATGGCCAAAACACGCCTTAAAGCAGGAGAAAACGTCGTCGTAATCAGCGGCAGCCACGCCGGCAAACAAGGGAAGATCCTTCAGGTTTTGCCCAAGAAAGACCGGGCGATTGTCGAAGGTGTCAACCTGGTGAAAAAGCACCAGCCGAAGACGCAGGAAAATCCGCAAGGTTCCATCGTGGAACGGGAAGGGTCGATCCACACGTCGAATCTGATGGTTGCCTCGAAATTCGAAGCCAGGAAGAACAAAAAGAAATAATTCCTAGAATCCTTCGTTCCTACTTGCCAAAGGATCAATCGGGAATCTTGATGATCCTTCGCCAGTTTTTGAGCAGTCGGGTCGGAAATCCGACAAACTAGTAAGTCCAATGCCAGCACTTAAGAAATTCTATATTAACGAGGTCGTTCCCGCGTTGCGGAAGAGCCAGGGCTACACGAATGTCCACCAGGTTCCCGCGATCGAGAAGATCGTGATCAACAGCGGGATCAACGCCTCGCTCGACAAGACCGCGTTGAACGAAACGGTTCGCGATATCGGTCTCATTACCGGGCAAAAGCCGGTGATCACGAAAGCGCGCACGAGCATTTCGAACTTTAAACTTCGGGAAGGAATGCCGGTCGGCGTAAAAGTGACCCTTCGCGGAAACCAGATGTATGAGTTTCTCTACCGTCTGCTGGCCGTGGCGCTTCCTTCCATCCGCGACTTCCGCGGGGTTCCGACGCGTCTCGACGGACGGGGAAACTACACCCTCGGGATCACCGACCACACCATCTTCCCGGAAATCTCGATCGAGAACGTGAAACGGACCGTCGGTATGGACCTGACGATCGTGACTACGGCCGAGACCGACGCCGAGGGAAGCGAACTGTTGAAACTCATGGGAATGCCGTTCCGCAAGCAGGAAGCCGCCGTGGCACTGCCGGCCGAGGTTGCTCAATAAATTTATCGTATATGGCTACATCCGCCTCCATTCAAAGAAACCTGAAAAGACAACGTTTGGTCGAGAAATTCGCGGCCGAACGCGCCGCGCTCAAGGCCGTACTGGCCAATCCGGGCAGCTCGGACGAAGAGTTTTTCGCCGCCCAGCGCAAACTGGCCAAATTGCCCCGCAATTCGTCGCCGGTCCGCGTGCGCAACCGTTGCAGCATGACCGGGCGCCCGCGCGCCTTCATTCGCCGTTTCGGCGTTTCCCGCATCACCTTCCGTGAACTCGCGCTTTCTGGAAAGATTCCAGGCGCAACCAAATCCTCCTGGTAACGGGTTTGTTGGAACTCCGGATATCATCCAACAGGAACCTCTTTTTTCGAATTAAATGAACGATCCGATTAGCGATTTTCTCACGCGCATCCGCAACGCCAGTTTGGCGCGGAAGGCCGAATGCTCCGCGCAGCAGTCCAAGCTGAAACGCGCCATCGCCGGCATCCTGAAGGATGAAGGCTTTATCCGCGGCTTCGAGGAGCGGAAGGATGAGCGCGGCCACCCTGAGTTGGTGGTTCAGCTCAAATATGTGGACGGAGTTCCCGCGATCACCGGCATCAAGTCAGTGAGCAAGCCGGGCTGCCGTCTTTATTACAAAGCCACCGAGATTCCCCGCGTTTTGGGCGGTCTCGGAGTTGCCATTCTTACCACCTCCAAAGGGGTGGTTAACGATCGCGACGCCCGTCGCAACAAGGTAGGCGGCGAGCTTATCTGCAACGTTTGGTAAGGAGATCTCAATATGAGCAGAGTTGGAAAACTTCCTGTCGCTGTCCCTGCCAAAGTTAAAGTGGATATACAGCAAACCACCGTTTCGGTCGAAGGGCCGAAAGGGAAAATCGAGAAAACTTTTTCTCCCCACGTGAAAATCGAAATGGGGGAAGAGGGCGTGCAAGTCAATCCGGCCAACAGTGGCCGCGTGGCTCGCGCCATGCACGGCACCGCCCGGACGATCATCAACAACATGGTCCAAGGCGTC
The DNA here is from genome assembly GCA_964544025.1 of uncultured Opitutales bacterium. GTDB lineage: Bacteria > Verrucomicrobiota > Verrucomicrobiia > Opitutales > T3Sed10-336 > CAZJCL01. The sequence continues at coordinate 8,507 of CAZJCL010000015.1, forward strand.
ACCGAAGGTTTCACCAAGAATCTGGAAATCAACGGCGTCGGTTTCCGTGCCGCGTTGAAGGGAAATATACTGGACCTGGCGCTCGGATATTCGCACCCGATCCATTATGAAGTTCCGGCCGGAATCACGGTTACGGTTACCGAGAACACCAAATTGAAAGTCGAAGGAATCGACAAACAAGCGGTCGGCGCGGTCGCGGCCGATATTCGCAGCTTCTATCCGCCGGAGCCTTACAAGGGCAAGGGCGTCACCATCGTGGGCGAGAAGGTTCGCCGCAAGGAAGGTAAGACCGTTTCGTAATTTTCGCGGAAGGAAACAGGCATATGAAACAGCAAGCAAAAGCAGCCTTACAACAGAAGCGCCGGTGGCGCATTCGCAAAAAAGTTTCCGGCACCGCCGAACGTCCGCGTCTCGCCGTTCATTTCAGCGGCAAGCACGTCTATGCGCAATGCATCGACGACACGGAAGCCAGAACCATCGTTTTCCTGTCCAGTCTCGACAAGGGATTGCGCGACGAAGGCGTGAAGGGCAACCAGGATGGAGTCCGGAAAATCGCCCAGGCTTTCAGCGAGAAGGCCAAGGGAGCGGGGATCACCCAGGTGGTGTTCGACAGAAGCGGACGCCGTTATCATGGACGAGTGAAACTGTTTGCCGACACAGCGCGCGAAGCCGGCCTCACCTTTTAATCTGCATTTATGAGAAACTTTGGTCAGAGAAACGCTCCTGCCGATCAGGCGGATTCGGAATACCTCGATAAGGTCGTCTACATCAACCGTTGCGCGAAGGTCGTGAAAGGCGGACGCCGTTTCAGCTTTTCCTCGTTGGTGGTGACCGGCGACGAGAAGGGGAAGATCGGAGTCGGCTACGGCAAAGCGAACGAAGTGCCGGAAGCGATTCGCAAAGGGACGGAGCAGGCCCGGAAAAACCTCGTCGCGATTCAGCTCAACGGCGACACCATTCCCCACGAAGTGATCGGGGAGCACGATGGCGGACGCGTATTGTTGCGGCCGGCCGTCGCGGGAACCGGAATTATCGCTGGTGGCGGAGTGCGCGCGGTGCTCGTCGCGGCGGGAGTCAAGAACGTCCTGTCGAAGTCGCTCGGATCGCAGAACCACGTCGCGGTCGTCAACGCCACGCTCGACGGTTTGCGCAAGCTCCGTTCGGCGGAACAGATCAGGAAGCTAAGATCCGCCAGCTAAGCGGATTTTCTAAGAAGCTATCAATACATGGAACTGCATAATTTGAAAAACGTCCCCGGCGCCGTCCACCGTCGCAAACGCGTCGGCTGCGGTGAAGGTGGGGGCCATGGAAAAACCTCCGGCCGCGGTGGCAAAGGCCAAACCGCGCGCTCCGGCGGAAGCGTTCGCCCGGGATTCGAAGGGGGCCAAATGCCTCTCTTCCGGAAACTGCCGCAGCGGGGTTTCAACAACAAGAACTTCCGCACGGAATACGCGGTGGTGAATCTCGCGGATCTTTCGAAGCTCGAAGGCGTTTCCGAGGTGGACCGCAATGTTCTGGTCGAGAAGGGCCTGATCCGTTCGAACGCCGCTCGTGTCAAGATTCTTGGCGACGGAGAAATCGGCAGCGCCCTCAAGGTGACCGCCGACAAGTTCTCCGCTTCGGCCAAATCCAAGATCGAGGCGGCCGGCGGACAAGCGGTTGTCGCCTCCTGATCTCTCTCGCCCATCCTTCACTCTCCCCTAACTACATCGGTTAATGCTCTCGGCGTTTACTAACTGTTTAAAAATTCCAGAACTTCGGCGGCGGATTCTCTTCACGTTGGCTTTACTTTTTGTGGCCAGAGTCGGGGCGAACATCCCGTTGCCGGGAGTGGATCCCACTCCGCTGGGTCAGTTCTTCGCCGATCAGACGGCGGCGGGTGAAGGTGGCGTTCTGGGCCTGTACAACATGTTTACCGGGGGCGCGCTGATTAAAGCGGCGGTCTTTGCCCTTGGAATCATGCCGTATATCAGCGCGGCGATTATCTTCCAGCTGTTGGGAGCGGTGGTGCCCAGCCTTTCGCGCTTGCAGCGGGAAGGGGATGTCGGGCGTCAAAAAATCTCTCAATACACGCGATACGCGACGGTTGCTATCTGTATCATTCAATCGGTCCTGCTGATCATGGCGCTGGAGAATCCCGGCCGCCTGTTCATGGGCTACGATACGAATGTCTACGGCGATATCATCCTGGTTTCCTCGTTTTGGTTCCTTATTTACGGAACGATTTTGCTGACATCGGGCGCGATGCTTTTGATGTGGCTCGGGGAGCAGATTACGGAGCGCGGAATCGGGCAGGGTATTTCCCTTCTCATCACGGTCGGTATTCTCGCGGACCTTCCGGGCGCGCTGGCGGCAACCTGGGCGTTGTTCAACGCTCCGGTCGGAGTGGACGGCCTTGGACTTCCGGAAGGGATTCTGATGACACTGCTTCTTTTCGCGGTGATCGCGGGAATCGTGGCGGTGGTCCAGGCGCAGCGGAAGATTCCGGTGCAATACGCGAAACGAGTCGTCGGGCGAAAGGTTTATGGCGGACAGACTTCTTATCTTCCGCTGAAGGTGAACTATTCCGGAGTTATGCCGGTCATCTTCGCGGGCGCGATTCTGATGTTCCCGCAGCAGATCATGGGGCAACTCGGTGCGGCGCTCGATTGGCCGTTCCTGGTCGATATGTCGCGCAGCATGGAGCGGGGGACGCTGATTTACTATCTGGTGATGGGCGGCCTCATTCTGGTTTTCAGTTATTTCTGGGTTTCGGTGATGTTTAAGCCGATTCAGATCGCGGACGACCTGAAGAAATACGGCGGATACATTCCGGGAATTCGCCCGGGCGAACCGACGGCGAAGTATCTCGATTTCATCATGACCCGCCTGACGTTGGCCGGCTCGATCTTCCTGACGATCATCGCGGTGATGCCGGACGTCTTCCTGTTCCAGGTGAACGTGCCGAGCCGGATCGCGATCTTCTTCGGCGGAACGGGCATGCTGATCACGGTCGGGGTCGTGTTGCAAACGATGCAACAGATCGAAACGTTCCTGTTGCAACGCCACTACGACGGCTTCCTTCGCAAGGGCCGGATCAAGGGGCGCAATCAAACGCGCATGGCGCCCGCGGTGGACACGGCGGAGCTGAAGAACGTCGCGGTTCTCTGGTCGGTTCTCGGAGGATTGTTGATTCTCGGATTGGCCGCATGGGCGTTCCGCCAGCTATAAAGGCGTTGGGACGCCGAACCGGAAGTGACATCTGAAATTGCGCGAGCGGGAACCGGAAAGCCGGGCCCGAACATTATTTTAGTCGGGCCGCCGGGCGCCGGAAAAGGCACTCTGGCGGCCAAACTTCGTTCTTTGAATTTAGAGCATGTTTCCTCGGGCGAATTTTTTCGTTCGGAGGTGGCACGGAGGAGCCCGCTTGGGCTGACCATCGAGAAATCGCTGGCGCAAGGAGAGTTCGTCGCCGATGAACCGACACTTGCGGTGATGCGGAAATGGTTTTTCGGGCGTCCGGGCCGGAGAGGGTTTTTGCTGGACGGGTTTCCGCGGAATATTCTGCAAGCGCAGGTTTTGGGCGAATGGCTGGAAACGCGGCGTGAGCAATTGGGTGCCTGCATTTATCTGGAGCTTTCTCTGGAGGTTGCGATCGAAAGGATTTCGCAGCGGCGGGTTTGCTTGAAGGATGGAGCTGTTTACCATCTGACGAACAGGCCTCCGGTTCGAGCGGGTGTTTGCGACTTGTGTGGCGAAGCGTTGATTCAGCGGGCCGACGATACGGAGGATACCGTTCGTCATCGCTGGTCGCTTTTTGAGCGAAACACGCTTCCGATGGTGAATTATTATCGCCAGCAAGGAGTGTTGCTTTCCTTCGATGCCACGGAACCGATTGGGGAGGTCGAGAGCCAGGTGCTTTCGTCAATGAAATGTCTAGCGTAATGATTCCAATCAAGACATCCGAGGAAGCGCGGAAGATGCGGGAAGCCTGCCGGGTAGCGGCGACGGTTTTGCAGAAGATTCGCGAATACGTTGCTCCGGGCGTGAACACCTACGATCTCGATCAGGAAGCGAAACGTTTGATCGAGAGCCTCGGAGCCCGAAGCGCCTGCCATAACTACAAGGTTGGACGCCACACGTATCCCAGCTACAGCTGCCTTTCCGTGAACGAGGAAGTGGTTCACGGAATCGGATCGCTCAAGCGGGTTTTGCAGGAAGGCGATATTATCGCGCTCGACGTCGTGGTTTCTTACGAAGGTTATATTGGCGATAACGCGGCGACGGTCGGGGTGGGGGAGTTGAAACCTGAAACCGCCCGGCTTCTCCAGGTGACGGAGGAAGCGCTTTACGCGGGAATCGCGATGGCGAAAGACGGGAACCGGATCGGCGACATTTCGCACGCGATTCAAACCTACGTCGAGAGCCGGGGAATGTCTGTGGTGCGGGAGTTTGTCGGCCACGGAGTCGGCGCTTCGATGCACGAGGAACCGCAGATTCCGAACTTCGGGCGAAAGAAAAGCGGTCCGAAGCTCCGTCCGGGAATGACCTTGGCCATCGAGCCGATGGTAAATCTCGGAGGCCCGGAGGTGGAGATTTTGCCGGATGGATGGACGGTGGTAACGGCTGACCGCCAGCCTTCCGCTCATTTTGAGCACACCGTTTTGGTGACTTCCGAAGAGCCGGAAATTCTAACTTCCTTAAAAAAGTAGTTGCTCTATTGAATTTTTTTTTGCCAAGCTTATTTTTTTCACTTTTGATACGTCCTTTTTTCCAAAGATTATGCCACGCTTACTCGGTGTAGATATACCAAACAACAAGAAGATCGAATACGCGCTCCAATACATTTATGGCGTGGGGCCGGCTCGTGCGAAGATCGTAGTGGAGGCGGCGGGCATTGATCCAAACATTCGGGCGCACCAGCTGACCGAAGAAAACCTGAACAAGCTCACCTCGGCCATCACCGACCGCAAATACGCGGTGGAAGGCGATTTGCGCCGGGAAATCGCGGCCAACATGAAGCGCTTGCAGGCGATCAACTGCTACCGCGGGATCCGCCATCGTCGCGGTCTGCCGGTCCGCGGTCAGCGCACCAGCACCAACTCCCGCACCCGCAAGGGCGCCCGGCGCACGGTCGGAGTATTCTCCAAGAGCTAATAATTTAACGTTCCATGGCTAAAGAAACACCAGAGAAAGAGAAGGCAACCGCTGTCCAGCAGGACGCTCCCGAGAAGGAGAAGAAGGTTGCTCCCGCCGTTTCCGCGGAGGAAGCGGAAGCCCCAGCTCCGAAGAAGGAGGTCACCGCCGAGGATTTGCTGAAGGACGAAATCGGCGCGGTCAAGATCCGCAAGGCGAAAGGCAGCAAGAATATTTCGGTCGGAATCGCCAAGGTTCTCGCCACTTTCAACAACACGAAGATCTGCATCACCGACACGCGGGGCAATGTCATTTCCTGGTCCAGCTCTGGAAAGATGAATTTCCGCGGTTCCCGCAAATCGACCGCCTACGCCGCGCAAGTTGTCGCGCAGGACGCCGGGCGGGCCGCGATGGCCCACGGTTTGAAGGAGGTCGAGGTCCACGTCAGCGGACCGGGTCTCGGACGCGATTCCGCGATCCGCGCCTTCCAGGCCATTGGGCTCGACGTTTCGCAAATCGTCGACAAAACTCCGGTCCCGCACAACGGGTGCCGCGCGCCGAAGCGCCGCCGCGTTTGATTTCCGGCGACCTTCTCTCTGTTTCAACCATTTTTCAGGTTTTTTAAGCGATGTCTCGTTACACAGGTCCCACAACACGCATCAGTCGCCGTTTCGGTCAGCCGATTTTCGGATCCAATAAGTCGTTCGAGAAGAAGAACTATCCTCCCGGCATCCACGGTCCGCGTTTGCGCCGCAAGCTGAGCGACTACGCGATCGGCCTCAACGAGAAGCAGAAACTCCGCTTCACCTACGGCCTGACCGAGAAGCAATTCCGCCGCTTGTTCGAGCGGGCGAAAGGGGAGCGCGGCGTCACCGGCGACCGTTTCCTTCAGCTCTTGGAAACCCGTTTGGACAATGTGGTTTATGTTCTCGGATTCGCGAAGTCGCGTCAGGCGGCCCGCCAGTTCGTCAACCATGGCCACATCCGGGTGAACGGTCACAAGGTCGATATCGCGAGCTTCATAGTCTCTGCGGGAGACGAGATCGAGGTGCGCGCGAACACCTCCTCCCGCCAATTGGCCGCCCGCAATTTGGACGAAACCCGTTTGCGTTCGACGCCGGGCTGGCTCACCTTGCAGGAAGACGCACTTCGGGCTACGGTAAACCGGCTGCCGGAGCGCGAGGAAATCGACGCGGGCGTGAATGAACAGCTCGTGGTCGAATTCTACAGTCGTTAATTCATCAGCCCCAGCCGCATGCATATCTGGCAGGAACGTAATTCGGATCCTGCCGGATTTTTCCTTTTACAGAACCACAACTGATTATGGCAAAGAGACTAGGTAAATTTGAATTGCCGAACCGGCTCATCAAGGTAGAGGAGACCGCTACCGACACCTACGCGAAGTTTATCGCTGAGCCGTTCGAGGCCGGCTATGGCCATACTATCGGCAATTCACTGCGGCGCATCCTCCTCAGCTCCATCGAGGGCGCGGCGTTCTCCTCGGTCCGCATCGATGGAGTGAGTCACGAGTTTCAGAGCATCGAGGGCGTTGTCGAGGACGTTACCGACATCGTTTTGAATCTGAAGAAAGTGCTGATCGTTTCGCATAAGCGGGACACGGTGAAGCTCTACATCGACGTAAACCGGGACGGGCCGATTACGGCGGGCGATATTTCGGAGGATTCGAACATCAAGATCGTGAATCCGGATCAGATCATCTGCACGATCGACAAGCCACGTCAGTTTTTCGCGGAACTCGAAGTTCGCGTCGGCCGCGGATATTGCCCGGGCGAGGAGAACAAAAGGGACGACCAGCCGATCGGTGTGATCGCGATCGACTCGTTGTTCAGCCCGGTGACGCTCGTTCGCTATTCGGTGGAAAACACCCGCGTGGGACAGATCACGGATTACGACAAGTTGAATCTGGAAATCTGGACCGATGGGCGCATCACCCCCGACGAAGCGCTGAAGCAGTCGGCCTCGATCCTCAAGCATCACTTGGACGTTTTCGACCGGGTGAGCGAAGAGTCGGTCGAATTCGAGAGCGAAAGCAGCGAAGTCAGCGAAGAGCAGAACAAGCTCCGGAAGCTGCTGAACATGAGCGTCAACGAAATCGAGCTCTCCGTTCGCGCGGCCAACTGCTTGAACAACGCGAATATCACCACAGTTGGCGAGCTCGCGATGAAATCGGAGCAGGAAATGCTCAAATACCGGAACTTCGGAAAGAAGTCCCTCAATGAGATCAAGGACAAGCTGGAGCAGCTCGGACTTTCTCTCGGCATGAAGATCGACGAGCGGCTTCTCGATCGCAAAAGCGAATTTTAATCTCTCAATATTTAGACAATGCGCCACCAGAAACATTCCAACCAGCTAGGCGTCAAGAAGGAGCATCGGGTTGCCTTGATGGCCAATTTGGCCTCCGCTCTCATTCGTGAAGGCCGTATTCAAACGACTCTCACTAAAGCCAAGGCTCTGCGTCCTTTCGCCGAACGTCTTGTGACGCTCGCGAAGAAGGGCGGCTTGTCCAACCGCCGCTTGGCGATGGCCCGTCTCCGCAATCAGGAAGCGGTGGCGTTGCTTTTCAACGAGCGCGTGGGCGAGTTCACGAAACGCAACGGCGGCTACACCCGGATCTACAAGCTCGGCACGCAGCGCCGGGGCGACGCCGCCGAGATGGCGTTGATCGAGTGGGTGAGCGGCGACGATCAGGGCTACGGAGCGACCAAGCGCCGCTCGAAGTCGAAAGCCGCTCCAGCCGCCGAGGCGGAGAAAAGCGCTCCCGCTGAAGAAAAGCCGGAAGCCGTGAGCGAAGCGGAGACGCCAGCTGAAGCGCCGGAAGCCGCGACCGAAACGCCTGAAGCGGAGAAAAAGGCGGAGTAAGGAATTCGGGAGGTCCGGAAACATCTGGAATTCTCCCCTTTTAACAGTTTACCGGCTTGCGGTCATTTTCGTTCTAAAGAGCGTAGGCCGCGAAGCCCTGGAGTTTACAAAACGCGTCTTTTTGTTGTTCATTAAGACGCGTTTTCTCTTTTAGATGTTCGTCGTCGATCTCACAGTAGGAGCTTTGATTTACATTTTCAGCGCGTTGACGCTGATTTTGGGTTTGTGGCTTTACTATGATTTCCGGGACAAAAATCTTTACGAAGCGGAGCGAAAGAAAGTCATTTTCCACTGCATCAAGTGCGACAAAATTTTCACCGGAAAGCAGGGCGCGGAGATCGCGCCTTGCAGCCGATGCGGTTTTGAGAATTCCCGACTGAAGTTTTAACCGATCATCCTTTTTCTTGCGGGGAGAATCTCAGTCTAGAGACTCTTCGCAGAACGCCCAACCGTTCCATGTCATCCACACATCAGAGTATCGCCGTTTTGGATTTCGGGTCGCAATACACCCAGGTAATCGCCCGCCGTATCCGCGAGTGTAACGTTTACTCAAAGATCTATCATTACTCGACACCCGCTTCGGTGCTGAAAGCCGAGAACGTCGCGGGGATTATTCTGTCGGGCGGGCCGTCGTCGGTTTTGGGGAAAAAGGTGCCGTTGCCGGACGAGAAGATTTTCGATTTGGGCGTTCCGGTTCTGGGAATTTGTTACGGGTTGCAGCTGATCGCGCATTTGCTGGGCGGAAAGGTCGAGAAAAGCGACCGGCGCGAATACGGCCACAGCAGACTCGAGATCACCGAAGGCGGAGATTTGTTGGACGGACTCGGCAAAAGCCTCCGGGTTTGGAATTCGCACGGGGACAAGGTGATCAAGTTGCCCCGCGGTTTCATCGCCACGGCGCGGACGGATAATTCCGATTTCGCGGCGATCGAGCACCCGAAGAAGAAGTTTTTTGGGCTTCAGTTTCACCCGGAAGTTTCGCACAGCGAACAAGGGATTCTGATTCTCGAAAACTTTATCCGGAATATCTGCCAATGCCGGAACGATTGGTCCATGGCGAATTACATGGAGGAATCGATTCGGAAGATCCGCGAAGAGGTCGGGGATTCGCGGGTGATTCTCGGGTTGAGCGGCGGGGTGGATTCGTCGGTGGCGGCGGCGTTGATTCAGCGGGCGATCGGGGATCAGTTGGTGTGTGTTTTCGTGGACAACGGCTTGCTGCGTTTGAACGAGCGGGAGGCGGTGGTGAACCTGTTCAAGCGGAATTTCCACATGAATCTCCATGTGGAGAAATCGGCGAAACTGTTTCTCGACAAGCTCAAGGGCGTGACTGATCCGGAGCGGAAGCGGAAGATCATCGGTTACACGTTTGTCGAAGTTTTCGAAAACTTCCTGAAGAAAAACGGAGACGCGAAGTTCCTGGCGCAGGGAACGCTTTACCCGGATATCATCGAGAGCGTCTCGATCGACGGGAATCCGGCGGCGACGATCAAGAGCCACCACAACGTCGGTGGGCTTCCGAAGCGGATGAAGCTGAAGGTGCTCGAGCCGTTGAAGGAACTTTTTAAGGACGAAGTTCGGGCGCTGGGGGCGGAGTTGGGATTGCCGCATGAGGTTCTTTGGCGTCAGCCGTTTCCGGGCCCGGGTTTGGCGGTGCGGGTGATCGGGGAAGTGAACAACCGGAATCTGACGGTTTTGCGGCACGCGGACGCGATTTTGCAGGAGGAGATGGTCGCGGCGGATCTTTATTACAAAGTTTGGCAATCGTTCGCGGTTTTCCTGCCGGTGAAAACGGTCGGCGTGATGGGCGATCAGCGGACTTACGACAACGTGATCGCGTTGCGGATCGTGGACAGCATCGACGCGATGACGGCGGATTGGGTTCGCGTTCCGTATGAATTGCTCCAAAAAATTTCTACACGGATCATTAATGAGGTAACCGGTGTCAATCGTGTGGTGCTCGATATCAGTTCGAAACCGCCGAGCACGATCGAATGGGAATAAACCTTCCGACTTACGTATGAGAAAAATCTGCTCGTTTCTAGCCCTGGTCCTCGCGGCCCCGTTTTTGCACGCCCAACCCTCCACCGAGGAAATCGTCGCCAAAGCGCGGCAATATCTCGGCGGAGACGATGCGCTCGACAGCATCCGCTCGATTATTTACGAGGCGGATTTTTCCGCTACGGACGGCTCCGCCGGCACGATGAAGATCATGTTCCAGAAACCGCTGCAGCAGCGTGTGGAAATCATCCGGGAGGAGATGGGAGAAGTGAGCGTGTTGAACGATTTCGACGGCTGGCAGAAAATTTACGATCTCAACGACGAAGCGCGATGGTCGCTCACCTTGCTCAATCCGGAGAAGATCAAGGAGCTGCAGGCGAACACTTTTGAGAATCTCCATTTCTTCCGGGGCATCGAATCGCGTCGCGGCTGGATCGAGAACAAAGGAGTGACGACCATCGACGGTCAACAGACGGTGGAGCTGACCTTCAACTATCCGGGGGGTGCGGTTTTCCGCCGCTTTTTCGATACGGAGAACGGGCGGCTTTTGTTAACGGAAACCACAAACGGCTCCCAGATTCGGGAAGAGGGGAAGATTCTCGTGGACGGAGTGGTGTTTCCGGAAACCCTCACCCTGAGCCGTGACGGCGAGGTGCTGAATAGGATCCACTTCAAGAAAATCGTGTTAAACGAGAAGATCGACAGCTCCGAATTCGAAGTTCCGATGCTGGTGCAGTAGGGCGAATCCGCGGTCGCTGAACCGCGAGCTTTGTCCGAACAAGTTTCCCGCCTCCGTCATGAAGTTCGTGACGGAGGTTTTTTTTTGCCCTGCCGGTTTTTAACTTGCATTTCTCCAGAAAAGGGCATGCCGTAGTGGAAAACCTTACTGGAATCTGGGGAGAATGCCCTAACCCGGTTTGGGAAACCTTTTTCGGATATGAATAAAACACTACAACTACTCGCTTTCGCCATTTTCGCGATCGTTCTTCCCGGGTACTCCGCTGAAGAGCCGTTGGAAATCGGCTTCGAGGCCCACCGTGTGACCGTGGACGAGAAGACAGGCAAAGAGAGCTTGGAAGCTGCGGAAACGGCGTTCCCCGGGGATGTGATCCAATACAGCGCCACCTACTCGAACCGTAGCGAAAACCCGCTGAAAGACGTTCGCCCAGTCATCCCTGTTCCGCGAGGAATGGTCGTCGATCTCCAATCGGCCCGGCCGCGTCCGACGGAAGCGAGTCTGGATGGGGTGCGTTTCTCGCCGATGCCGTTGCTCGACGAGGAAGGAAAACCGGTAGCGGCCGAGAAGATACGCGCGCTTCGCTGGCACGTGCCTCTGCTAGGCGATAACCCCGCAAAAATCTCCTTCCGCGTGAAGGTGGAATCGTAAGCTCTCTTTCCTGATCGGATGACCGGGCGCGCTTCGGCGGCTGCGGAAATCCGGCCCTCTCGAACTCCTTTTACCGAATTTCAGGCTCTTCGCCTGATCGACGGGCGGACCATGTCTGGTTCCGGCCATCAACCCAAAAAACCGAAGAACAATGAAGAAACACAGGTTGGTTAAACAGTTCCTGATCGCGGGC
>CAZJCL010000016.1:0-2320 GCA_964544025.1 uncultured Opitutales bacterium
TTTGCTCCGAAACGAGGAGGAATAGCCACCTACGTCGAGGAAACCGCGCGAGCGCTTGCGAATAAACAACAGCCGGTTTCCGTCTGGGCGGGAGGGGCCAAAGCGCACTCCCTCAACACCTATCCCTTCCCAATCGAATTCATAGGCAACCACGGGAGTCTGGACTGGCCCTGCTTGTGGCGAACCGCCCGATTTCTTAAAACGCGGCGCGACCTCATCGAGAATTCAACTCTCTGTTTCGCCGAGCCCGGGCCGATCTTCACCTACCTTTACGACCGGCTCCTCCAACTGCCGCGACCGAAACGGCTGGTTCTGGTGCTGCACGGTTCGGAAATTCTTCGTCTTGCCGCGCTCCCGCACCGGAGAATCCGCTTCCGGCGTTTGCTGACGCAGGCCGATACTATCGGCACCGTGTCCCGCTACACGGCCGGACTTCTTGACCGGCATTTCCCCGCACACGGTAAACAGGTCGTCCTCGTCCCCGGCGGTTTGCGTTCCGATTTTCGGAATCCGCCGCCGCGGCATCGTCCGGCGGACGACCCGGAGCTGCGCGTCCTCACCGTGGCTCGCCTACACCCGAGGAAGGGACTGCATCACACGCTCGCCGCGTTGGGACGGTTACCAGATACTCTGAAGCGTCGCGTTCTTTATCAAGCCGTCGGCCCGGCAAGCCGTTCCCGCTATGTCAAAAACCTCCGGCGTCTTGCGGACCAAATCGGGATCCGGATGGAAATCACCCATGACGACAGCAATCTGCAACAAACTTACGCCGACGCCGATGTTTTTGCCATGACCAGCGAAAACAGCCGGGTGAGCGTCGAAAGTTTCGGTCTTGTTTACCTCGAAGCCGGCGCATGCGGACTTCCGATCGTGGCGCACGAAACTGGCGGCGTCGGAGAGGCGGTTCGACATGGCGATAGCGGCCTCCTTGTTGCTCCCGGCGACGGTGAGGGAATGACGGCCGCCTTCGCGAACCTCTTGGAATCGCCCGTTCTTCGCCGTCGCCTCGGCGAAGGCGGCAAACAACGCGCGTCCGAGTTTTCGTGGACGGACAATGCGCAAAAACTTTTCGCCCCGGAGCTTTTTGATGCGAATCCTCTTCGCCTCGACTAACCTCCCCTACCCGCCGACCAGCGGCGGTGCCCAACGGACCGCCCTGATTCTCCGGAGCCTCCAGGAACTCGCCGAGGTCGATTGCATTTTCCTGCAACCACAAATCCCATCTCCCGACCGTTTGGCCGATCTCGCGCAACGTTGCCGAATCAAGCTGATCGTCTCAACCCGGCAAATATTGGAAGAGGAAAACAGCAGAATTTTCCGCCGCCTTCTCCCCGGAAAAGCCGGCCAAGATATGGAGGCGTTTTTCAACGCGGGGCGTTTCCGCTGGCACCCGCACATTCCGAGCGTCAAAAAACTTGGCGACCTCGGCGGCTACGATCTGATCGTGGCGCGATACCTCCAAACGGCCATTACATTCGATCTCTTCGGCAAACGTCCTCTTCTGCTCGACGTGGACGATTACGATCCCGACCGCTTGCGTTTGCGCCTCCAAAGCGCACGCTGGTGGGACCGGTTAACGGTGCGCCGCTGCCTGCGCTATTCCGAGAAGGCGCATGCACGATATCTCCCCCGGGCCACATATTGCTGGATTGCGAATCCTCATGACCGCCGCCATCCCGTGCTTTCGGAGGCGCACGTATTGCCGAACATTCCGTATTCATTAAGCAAGGACAACATGCCTCAACCGCTCCCGGTAAATAGAAACTCGCGAGTGTTCCTCATGGTCGGCACGATGAGCTACAGCGCCAACGCGGACGGAGTGGACGCTTTTCTAAAACGGGCTTGGCCGCGCGTTGTTACAGAATTTCCCGGCGCGGCATTCCACATTGCGGGCGGAGGCATGAGCGATAAACAAAAGGAACGCTGGGGTCGGGTGCCGGGAGTAAAACCGCTTGGATTTGTGGCGGATCTGGCGGATGCCTACGCGAATTGTCTGGCCGCAGTCGCTCCGATCGAGGCGGGAGCGGGCACGAACATCAAAGTGCTGGAGGCCGCGGCGTTTGGCCGAGCCTCGGTGCTAACGGCCGTCGCGCATCGCGGCTTGGAAACCTCGTTGCCATCGGGAGTCGCCTCCCTTTCATCGACGGGCGTGGACGGAATGGCCGAACTTTGTCTGGCATTGCTCCGTGAACCGCATCGAGCCGCGCTTCTGGGGCGGGAAGCAAGGGTTCGAGTTGAGCGCCACCACGGTTTCCCGGCGTTCAAAAAATCGATCAAAGACGGTTGCCGAAACGTGCTGGAGAGCCACCGGTAAAACGCG
>CAZJCL010000016.1:2420-11448 GCA_964544025.1 uncultured Opitutales bacterium
TGCCGGTAATCGTGATCCTGATGGATGGTCAGCACACTCTCCGTCGCATCGACCAGACGCAAACCGGCCAGCCGCGCCCGATAAAGAAAATAATTGTCCCAACACCCGCGGCCCACCGCCATTTCCGGAAACCCCGTGACGAGTTCCGGCGGAAAAACAAAGTAATCAATCGCCCGGTCACCACGGCTCATTCCTTCCGTTTTTACGCGTTCAAAGACTGCGTCCAGTTGTTGCTCCGAATCCAGTTCCGCCGTCACGTTCAGGTTCCGGCATTCTCCCGCCAGGATAAAATCGAGTCCGTATTCCGCAACTGAATGCAGCGCGTCCATAAAGTTTGCAGGCAAAAGAATATCCGCGTTCACATAACCCATGAGCGGTGATTTCGCGCGGGCGGAAACTTTCGCGAACGCATCGCTGAGCAAGGGCGTTCCGTGCCGGTTTTTCTTAAGAGGCCCCGTCCACGTCACGCCGAACGAACGAGCCGCATCCTCAACTCCGGTTTCGTCGCCGCAGAGAAGAATTTCGCACGACGACCCCAACCGCTTCCAGCTGCGAAGAGCGTTCCGTTGAATCGTGCCGATATGTCCCTCGAAAGGTTTTGGAATCGTAAATAGACACAGCGACGGCATGACGTTTGAAGTTAATCCGTCCGAAAATCCCTCACGAAGCAAGACCCGGATTCCAGCCGCACAATTTAATCTTGCCGATCCGCCTTTGAAACCGCATCCCTGAGGCGCGGTTCATGGCAAAGACAAAAATCCTCATCCTCACATCCAGCACCGGCGGCGGGCACGACATGCGCGCGAGAAGTCTAAAGGCCTGGATGGAGCTGCCTGAAAACGCCGCCTATGGGGAATGCCGAATCCATCAGGCACTGGAGGAGACCCACGCACTCTACCGGTTCGGCGTTGGACTCTATAACTGGATCCAGAAAACCTCTCCCCGACTGCACCATATTTATTACAACGTCATCGAATTGCTCGGCGCGACCGGATTCCGAAAAAGCGTCCTCGGTCGGGAAAAGTTCATGGCGATCCTCCGCGAATTCAAACCCGACATCGTCGTCAGCACGCACGACCAACTCAACCACGCCTTCTTCGCCCTCGCCCGGGAAACTCTCGGACGCGACCGGGTCCGCTGCGTCACCTATTGCGGAGAATTATTTGGCGGATACGGTTTCGCGCGCGGCTGGGTGAATCCGGAAGCCGACGCTTTCATCGGTGCCGTCGATGCCTGCTGCGACGCCGCCCGCGCCCTCAAAATGCCCGAAGCGAAGCTTCACCTCGGCGGTTTCCTCCTCGATCCGACGTTTTTCCAGCCTCCCGCCTCCGACGAGAAAGCGAGTCTCTTCGCCGAACTCGATCTCGATCCCGCCCGCTTCACCCTTCTCCTCGGCACCGGCGCAAACGGCGCAAACAACCACCGCGCCTGCATCGAAGCCTGCGACCGCGCCGGACTCTCCGTTCAATTCATCGCCCTCTGCGGACGAAACGAGCGCACCCGCCGCGAGCTGGAAAACCTCCACCTGAAAACCGCCGGCTCCACCATCCGCGCCCTCGGCTACACCCGCGACATGCCCCGCCTCCTCCGCTCCGTTTCCGCCGTTTTCGCCCGCCCCGGCACGGGAACCACCAGCGAAGCGATCGTCTGCCGCTGCCCCATTTTGTTCAATGGCATCGGCGGAATCATGCCCCAAGAACTCATCACTGTCCGCTTCGCCCGCGAACGCGGCTTCTTCCTCGGGACCGCGCCCACCCCAGCCCGATTCGCAGCCGCCATCCGCGATCTCCAAAATCCCGATCGCCTTCGAGCCGCTCGCGATTGTATAAGAAAAATAAATACGAAGCTAACCCCGCAACACATCCTCTACATTCTCGCCACCCGGAAACTCCGTCTTGCCAAGTCCTGACAAACTGCTGGACTTCGCCATAGATTCTACATTGAGTTTCTGCTAATTAGATAATCGGCTCCGGCTGCGAATAATAGAAAACCTATCGAAAACTTGTGGGATTCCTAACTAAAACATCAGCTAAAACCATTCAGCAGCGCATACAAAATTGCCCCGATACAATGCTGCGCCTGAAATACGCTCCTTACTATAAGCATTTCGAGAATCAAAAAGGGACTCGCGTCCAGCTCGATGGGCGGGAAATCGTCATGTTGTCGAGTAACGATTATCTCGGACTGAGCTTTCATCCCAAAGTGATCGAAGCCGGCCAGCGCGCCCTCCGGGAATGGGGAGCGACCACCAGCGGCGCCCGCGTCTCCAACGGCTCCCGCTCCTACCACGAGCGGATCGAGGAACGGCTGGCCGCCTTCATCGGCAAGGAAACCTGCCATGTTCACTCCGCCGGATATCTCAGTTGCATGTCCGCCATCCAGGCTTTCGCCCAAAAAGACGACGTCGTTTTCGTGGATCGCAATATCCATTCCTCGCTCTGGTCCGGACTTCATACCTCCTCCGCCAAACACGAAAAATTCGCCCACAACAACCCCGCCGATCTCAAACGCCTCCTCGCCCGCTACGACGCCGATACGCCGAAAATCGTCGTCTTCGAAGGCATATATTCGATGGAAGGTCACATCGCGCCCGTCACCGAACTGGTCCGCGTCGCACGCGAAGCCAACTGTTTCATCATCATGGACGACGCCCACGGACTCGGAATTCTCGGGAAAAACGGTCGTGGAACAGCCAACCATTTCGAACTCACCGATCAAATCGATATCATTTGCGGCAGTTTTTCCAAAGCCCTCGGTAGCGTCGGCGGTTTCGTCGCCGGCAGCCGTTCCGCCATCGAATTTCTCCGAACCCATTCCAAGCAAACCTTATTCAGCGCCGCCCTTTCCCCCGTCCACGCCTATTGCGCGGAAGCCGCCCTCGATCTGATGGAATCGACTCCCGAACTCCTGCAAAAACTTTGGAGTAACACGGCGAAATACCGCGAGATCCTCACCGGTCTCGCCCTCGACACCTGGGATTCCCCCACCCCGCTGATTCCCGTCGTCCTCGGCGACAAGCTAAAGGTTTACCTTTTCTGGAAAAGCCTCCTCGATAACGGCGTCTTCACCGTCATGGCGATCGCCCCGGCCGTCCCGCCGAAAAAGGAACTTATCCGCACCTCCATCACCGCCGCCCACACCGATGCCGATTTAGAGCGAATCGCCGCCGCGATGACCGCCGCCAGTCGCTCCGCCGGCTTCCGGTTCTAACCGCGAAAACCGGCCTTCAGCTTCCTGCGGTCGCGGCGGTCTCGATTCCCAAACTCGCCGCCATCATCGCGAACAAATCCGTGTTTTTCTGAAACGACCGCAACGCCTCGCTTCCCGGCCCCAGCGCCGCGGCTTCCACGTGATCCGATGTATGCGTGTTTCCGATCCAGCCGATATCCGTATGGTTCGCCAAAATCTGGCCCAACACCGCACTCGCCGAATTCATCCGCCGGTAAGGCGTCCGGTATTCTTCCCGGAGATTCAAGCGCAATAATTCCGCGTCCGCCTCCGCGACGTTCAACCCCGTCGTTTCCCGAATCCGCTCCGCGATCGTCGCGGCCGAGCTTTCCTTGTCGATCTTCGACAGAATCGACTGATGCGTTCCCCGGAAACCCGCCAACGCCGCAAAGCTCTTCTCCCCGCCGTCCATTCCCGAACTCAGTCCCGGATTCGCGTTCCCGTGGTCGGTGGTGATAATCACCAAAGTGTCGTCCCGTTTCCGCGCGAATTCCACCGCGATCGCCACCGTCTCATCGAAAGCGATCTGCTCGTAAAGGAGCGCCCCGACATCGTTGGCGTGCGCCGCATGATCCACCCGGCCGCCTTCGAGTTGCAGAACAAATCCCTCTGGATTCCGGTTCAACCGCTCCAAAGCAAACCGCGCCATCTCCGGCAATCCCGGCACATTCTCCTTCAGCTCCGGCGTATTCACCCGATCGAGCTCATACGGAACGTAACCTTCCGCAAATAGTCCCAAAACCGGCCCTTCCGCCCGTTTCAATGCCTCCATTTCCGCCCGCGTTTTTGCCACGCCGTATCCAGCCTTCGCGTAATCGCCCAGCAAATCGCGGCCGTCTTTCCGGGTTTCCGCCGCGAAAAACGAATGTCCGCCGCCAAAAACCAGATCGATTCCGCGCTCCAAATACTGAACGGCAATCGTCGCCTGATCGCTTCGGTTCGGAACATTCGCCGCGAATCCAGCAGGCGTCGCGTGACTCGCGGAAGCCGTCGTGACCAAGCCCGTCGATTTCCCAATCTCTTTCGCCAGCATCAAAATCGGCGGATGCTGCTCCCCGTTCGGCCCCATGTTTATCGACCGGTTTTTCACCCGGATCCCGCTTCCCAAAGCCGATGCCGCCGCCGCTGAATCCGTCACGATCGAATCCGCCGAAGCCGTTTCCACCATTCCCCGCCGCGCCGTTTCCTCCTGATAGAGCCGAACCCAATTCGACGGACGTCCATCGCGCCAGCGGAGAAATTGATCGGCCAGGGTAAATGTTCCCGAGCTCATTCCGTCGCTGATCAGGAAAATCACGTTGCGCGCCCGCTTCCCACTTCTCCGGTTTCGCACGGCGATTCCCGGAGTCCTTCCAAACATTAAACCGCTGCCGCCAAAGAGAAGAGATGAAGTGAGACCTGTTTTGAGAAAATTCCGGCGATTCATCCGGCTACGATGAAGTCCCGGAATTCGTCCCGCAACATCAGACATCTTCCGTCACGAAGATGTTGCCGTCCCGATTCCGAAACAAAAAGGGGCTCCCGCATCCGGGAGCCCCTTGTGTAAGAAGTTTTGAGAAACGAATCTTAGCTCGCCTCGCCCGCCGATGCGGTTTCCTCGGCCACGTCGGCACCGAACGGGAAGGTGATCTTCAAGTTCCGAACCGCGGGCAATCCCGTTCCAGCCGGAATCAGATTCCCCATGATCACGTTTTCCTTGAAGCCCTTCAACTCGTCCACCTTGCCCAAGGTCGCGGCGTCCGTGAGAACGCGCGTCGTTTCCTGGAACGATGCGGCGGAGATGAAGCTTTCCGTTTCGATCGAAGCCTTCGTAATCCCGAGGAGGATCGGCTCGCCCTCGGCCGGCTTTCCGCCCGCCTCGATGATCCGCTGGTTCTCCGCCATGAACATGCCGCGATCGACCTGCTCACCCCAGAACCATTCCGCGTCACCCGGATCGGCCACGCGCACTTTCCGGAGCATCTGGCGAATGATCAATTCGATGTGCTTGTCGTTGATCGTCACCCCTTGCAGACGGTAAACCTCCTGCACCTCGGAAATCAGATACTCGTGGAGCGCGGTTGGCCCGAGAACCTCGAGGATTTCGTGCGGATCCGCCGAACCGTCGGTCATGTGCTGACCCTTGTGAACGATATCGCCCACCTGCACGATGATCTGCTTGCCGTGCGGAATGAGGTGTTCCTCTTCCTGCCCGGTTTCCTGATTCGTCACGATCAGCCGCTTCTTTCCGCGAACCGTCGTTCCCATGGAAACCACGCCGTCGATCTTCGCCATCTCCGTCGCTTCCTTCGGGCGGCGCGCTTCGAAAAGCTCGGCCACACGCGGAAGACCGCCGGTGATGTCCTTGGTCTTGGAAGCCTGCCGCGGCGTTTTCGCCAGGAGCGCTCCCGGCGAAATCGTGTCGCCCTCGCCGACCACCACCTGGGCGCCGGTTGGAATCGAGTAATTCGCCAGAATTTCCCCGGCTTCGCTCCGGATTTCGACCTGCGGATTCAAATCTTCGCGGTGTTCGACGATGACCGTCGCGATCCGTCCCGTGGATTCGTCCAGCTCGCGCTTGATCGTCACCCCCGGAATCATGTCCTTGAAGCCGATCTTACCCGCCTTCTCGGAAAGAACGGGAATGTTGTAAGGATCCCACATCGCCAGCACCTGGCCCTTTTCGATCCGGCCACCGTCGGGAACCGTGAGAAGCGAGCCGACCACGATGTTGTAAACCTCGTGCTCGCGATCCTGGTCGTCGACAATTTGGACAACACCGGTTTTGTTCAAAACGATGCTCGAGCCTTCCGCCGTCGACACCAAGCGCAAGCCCTTGTAACGAACCGTTCCGGTCGTCCGGACGCGGATTTCCGGCGTCTTAAACACCTGACTCGCAATCCCGCCAACGTGGAACGTCCGCATCGTCAGCTGCGTGCCCGGCTCCCCGATCGACTGCGCCGCGATGATCCCCACGGAAGTCCCCGTTTCCACCATCTTGTTGGTGGCCGGATTGATTCCGTAGGATTTCGCGCAAACGCCGTTCGGGCTGCGGTCGGTCAGCGGCGACATCACCTTCACGCGCTCGATCCCGAGATCCTCGATCTTGAATGCGATTTCCTCAGTGACGAGTTCGCCGCTTCCAATCAACTTCTCGCTCGGATTCAGCGGATTGAAAATATCGTCGCAAACGCAACGGCCGATGATTCGCTCGCTCAGGCTGACGATTTCCTCGTCGCCTTCGTAAATCGCCTTTTTCCAAATACCTTCGCGCGATCCGTCGTCTTCCTGGGTGATGATCACGTCCATCGCGACGTCGCACAACTTACGGGTCAAGTAACCCGCGTCCGCCGTCTTCAGCGCCGTATCCGCGAGTCCCTTACGCGCACCGTGCGTCGAGATGAAATACTCCAACACCGACAGACCTTCGCGGAACGAAGAGAGAATCGGACGTTCGATAATTTCGCCGGACGGTTTGGCCATCAATCCGCGGGTTCCGCACAACTGACGCACCTGCTGACGGTTACCGCGAGCTCCGGAATCCATCATCAGGAAGACTGGATTCACTTCCTTGCGGCCCGCGTTTTCCGACAAACCGTCGAACACTGCCTTCGCGATTTCGTCGGTCGCTCCCGTCCAGATGTCGATGATCTTGTTGTAACGCTCGCCCTGCGTGATGATCCCGCGCCGGTATTGTCCTTCGATTTCCCCGATCTTTTTGCGGGAGGAAGCGACGATCGCCGGTTTGCTTTCCGGGATGATCATGTCGTCGATACCGATCGAAATTCCCGCTTGGGTCGCCACGGCAAAACCGAGCTTCTTCAACGCGTCGAGACACTCCACCGTTTCCTGCGGAGTCGCGTTGCGCGTCGTCTGCAGAATGATGTCGCCCAGTTTCCCCTTCGGAACCGGGAAGTTGATGTAACCGAGCGCCTTTGGCCAGATCTGGTTGAAGATCACGCGACCAACCGTCGTGATGATGTGCTTCTTCTCCTTGTTTCCGAAAACCGTATCGGTTCCGAAATCCGGATTCTTGATCCGCACCCAATCGTGCTTGTGAAGGCTGCCATCGATTTCGGCGACGAGAACTTCCTCCACGCTTCCCGCGAGAGGCACGCGTTGCCCCTCCACCAATGGCGTCCGCGGTTCGAGCGTTAGATAATAGGCACCGAGAACGATGTCCTGCGACGGCGTCAAAATCGGCTTTCCGCTCGACGGCGAGAAAATGTTGTTCGTCGACATCATCAGGAGCTTGCACTCCATGATCGCTTCCAGCGAAAGCGGCACGTGCACCGCCATCTGGTCGCCGTCGAAGTCCGCGTTGTAAGCCGTACAAACCAGCGGGTGAACGCGAATCGCCTCACCTTCGATCAACACCGGCTCGAACGCCTGAATCGACAAACGGTGCAACGTCGGCGCGCGGTTCAACAAAACCGGATGCCCCTTCGTCACTTCTTCGAGAATGTCCCAAACTTCCGGCGACTGTTTCTCGATCATCTTCCGCGCACCGCGAACCGTATGCACGAAACCGAGCTCTTTCAGGCGGCGAATGATAAACGGCTCGAAAAGGACGAGCGCCATTTTCTTCGGCAATCCGCACTGGTGAAGTTCCAGTTCCGGCCCGATCACGATCACGGAACGGCCGGAGTAGTCTACGCGTTTTCCGAGCAGGTTCTGACGGAAACGGCCCTGTTTCCCCTTCAACATATCGCTGAGGGATTTGAGCGGACGATTCCCGGCGCCGGTCACCGCGCGGCCATGACGACCATTGTCAAACAGCGCGTCCACCGCCTCCTGCAACATCCGCTTTTCGTTGTGGATGATAACGTCCGGCGTCTTCAGCTGGAGAAGATTCTTCAACCGGTTGTTGCGGTTGATGACGCGGCGATACAGGTCGTTCAGGTCGGAAGTCGCGAAACGTCCACCTTCCAACGGAACGAGCGGACGCAGATCCGGCGGAATCACCGGCAACACTTCCAGCACCATCCAGGACGGTTCGCTACCGGATTTGATGAAGCCTTGAATGACCTTCAAACGCTTCGAAACCTTCTTCTTGATCTGCTTGGACCGCGTGTTGCGAAGCGCTTCCTGCAACTCGATCACCAGACCGGGCAGATCCATTCTCGACAAAACATCGCGAACAGCTTCCGCACCCATCTTGGCCACGAACGCGTCGTCGCCATACTCGTCGAGCGCCTGCACGTATTCCGTTTCCGTCAGCAACTGCTTCTCTTCCAACGGCGTCCGGCCTGGATCGACCACGATGTAGTTTTCGTAGTAAATCACCCGCTCCAGATTCCGCGCGGTCATGTCGAGCATCAAGCCGATGCGGCTCGGCATGCTCTTCAAAAACCAGATGTGCGAAACCGGCACCGCCAATTCGATGTGCCCCATCCGCTCGCGGCGAACGCGGGAAACGGTCACCTCAACGCCACAACGGTCGCAGATTACGTCCTTGTACTTGATCCGCTTATACTTTCCGCAGGCGCACTCGTAGTCGCGCACCGGACCGAAAATTCGCTGGCAGAAAAGTCCACCCGGCTCCGGCTTAAACGTCCGATAATTAATCGTTTCCGGATTTTTGACCTCACCCTTGGACCATGACCGAATGATCTCCGGAGAAGCCACCGCGATGGTGACGCAATCAAAGCCGCTAACTTCATCCCGGTCGAACCCGAGAACCTGTCTTGCTTCTTCTGTACTCATTTTGTGCTTCTCCTTAGAATCCGTTATCCAACGCGTTCTTGCGGCTCAAACGAATATCCAGCCCCAAGCTCTGCATTTCTTTCATCAAAACATTGAACGATTGCGGCGTGCCGGC
>CAZJCL010000016.1:11548-19693 GCA_964544025.1 uncultured Opitutales bacterium
TCCGGAAGATACGGCATATCTTCCTCGGCCACGATGCGGGCAACAACGCCCTTATTCCCGTGGCGGCCCGCCATCTTGTCACCGACCTGAAGTTTGCTCTTCTTGGCGACGTAAATTTTGACCTGCTTGATTACGCCCTGCTCGATATCGTCGCCCGATTCGATGCTGGTGACCTTCCGCTCCTTGTCCGCCTCAAGCTCGTCGAACTTGCTTTGGAAGGAGTTGATGATCTCCATGATCTTGATCCGGACCGGCGAAGGATCGATTTCGACGTGTTTGGCAACAGCGGCCAATTTGCGCAACAGCGTCTTGGTGATTTTCCGGTTGGCCGGAATGATCACTTCGTTGTTCTCACTGTTGATCACGTCGAGCGGAATCTTTTCCCCGAGGAGAATGTTCGAAAGCGATTCCGTGAGACCTTCGCGCAGCTTGTCCATCTGCGTCCGGTATTCCTCGTTGATCTGCTTCACCTGACGGCGGCGATCCGACGGACTCAGTTTCTCCTTCTCGGAATCGAGACGGTTCGAAACCTTCACGTCCATGACGATTCCGGCAACGCCCGAAGGAACCACCAGCGAAGTATCCTTCACGTCGGCCGCCTTCTCCCCGAAGATCGCCCGCAGAAGTTTCTCTTCCGGTGCCAACTCGGTCTCGCTCTTCGGCGTGATCTTACCGACAAGAATATCGCCCGGTTTCACTTCGGCTCCGATGCGGATAACGCCGTCGTGGTTCAGGTTCTTCAGCGCTTCTTCCCCGACATTCGGAATATCGCGCGTGATCTCTTCTGGTCCGAGCTTGGTGTCCCGAGCGGTGACTTCGAACTCCTCAACGTGGATCGAAGTGAAGATATCTTCCTTCTGCACCTTCTCGCTGATCAGAATCGCGTCTTCGAAGTTGTAACCATTCCACGGCATGAACCCGACGAGCACGTTGCGACCAAGAGCGAGTTCGCCCTTGTCCGTGCAAGCGCCGTCCGCCATCGACTCGCCCGCCTTTACCTTCTGCCCCTTCTTCACGAACGGCTTCTGGGTAAAGCAGGTTCCGGCGTTGGAACGCATGAACTTCCGCAACTCGTAAACTTGAATCCCGTTCTTCGGATCGCTCTTCGGATTCCGCTCGAAACGAGCCGGCAATTGCCCGTCGCGGGAAACCACGATGCGCCGCGAATCGACCGAAGCGACCACGCCATCTTCCACCGCGATCACCACCGTTTTCGAGTCGCCAGCCACCCGGCCTTCGATTCCGGTTCCCACCAACGGAGCTTCCGCCTTCAACAGCGGCACACCTTGGCGTTGCATGTTCGAGCCCATCAACGCGCGGTTCGCGTCGTCATGCTCAAGGAACGGAATCAAACCAGCCGCAATCGAAACCAGCTGTTTCGGCGAAACGTCCATGTAGTCGACCTCGCTCGGATCAACTTCCAAAAACTCACCCCGGCAGCGAACGGTCACTTTGCCGATGAATTTCCCGTTGTCATCGATTTCCGAATTCGCCTGAGCCAACACCATCGGCTCTTCCTGGTCGGCGGTCAGATAGTGAACTTCATCCGTCACCCGGCCATCTTTACAAACCCGGTACGGACTTTCGATAAAGCCGAATTCGTTGATCCGCGAGTAAATGCTCAGCGAGTTGATCAAACCGATGTTCGGACCTTCCGGCGTTTCAATCGGACAAATCCGGCCATAGTGCGAAGGATGAACGTCGCGAACCTCGAATCCAGCCCGCTCCCGGTTCAAACCGCCCGGCCCCAACGCGCTCAAACGGCGTTTGTGCGTGATCTCCGCCAGCGGATTGATTTGGTCCATGAACTGCGAAAGCTGGCTGCGCGCGAAGAAATCGCGAACCACCGTGCTCAACGCCTTCGGATTGATCAGCTTCTGCGGCGTGATCGAATCCGCGCTCTGATCGTAAAGGGTCATCCGTTCGCGAACCAATCTCTCCGTCCGCGCCAACCCCACCCGGCACTGATTAGCCAAAAGCTCGCCCACCGTCCGCACGCGCCGGCTTCCCAAGTGGTCAATATCGTCGACGAATCCGTCGCCCTTCTTCAACCGGATCAAATACTTCGTGGACTCAACGACGTCCTGCGCGCTGATCGTCCGCTCATCCAGATCGATCTCCAAACCGAGCTTCTGATTGATCTTGTAACGCCCGACCCGTCCGAGGTCATAACGCTTCGGATCGAAGAACAGCCGTTTCAACAACGCCTTCGCGTTCGTCGTGGTCGGCGGTTCGCCCGGTCGCAGGCGTTTGTAAATTTCCTTAAGCGCTTCTTCCTCGTTCCGGGTCGGATCCTTCTTCAACGCCCGAACGATCGCACCTTCGTCGACGGTCGTGTCGATCACCCGAAGAGTCGGAATCCCGCTCTTCTCGAACTGACGGACAATCGCCTTCGTCAACGGCTCAAACGCGCGGGCGATCACGACGCCCTTCTGCGCGTCGATCGCGTCTTCCACCAGCACGAAGTTACTGACGTTGTCGAACTCCAGCGCCTCGGCCACGCTCAACTCCTTGATCTCGTAAAACAGATTCAGGATATCGATATCGGAACTGTATCCGATCGCCCGCAGAAGTGTCGTGATCAGAAACTTCCGGCGACGGCGGCGGCGGTCGAGATAAACGTAAAGCAGATCGTTGTTGTCGAACTGCACTTCCAGCCAAGTCCCGCGATCGGGAATCACCCGGTAGGAATAAAGCATTTTCCCGGTCGTATGCGGCGCCATTTCAAAGGCGATCCCCGGCGAACGGTGAAGCTGGCTCACGATCACGCGCTCCGCTCCATTGATAATGAACGAACCGCGCTCCGAGATCATCGGGACTTCTCCCATGTAGATCTCCTCGTCCTTGATGAAATCCTCCTCGCGCAAACGAAGCTTCACATAAAGGGAAACGGAATAGGTAATCCCTTCCCGGATGCACTCGATCTCGTTGTTCTTCGGACCGACGATATTGTAGGAGAGATAC
This sequence comes from uncultured Opitutales bacterium, assembly GCA_964544025.1. Classification (GTDB taxonomy): domain Bacteria; phylum Verrucomicrobiota; class Verrucomicrobiia; order Opitutales; family T3Sed10-336; genus CAZJCL01. Next base: position 14,513 of record CAZJCL010000016.1, read on the forward strand.
TCCAGGACGCAGCGACCGTCGTAACTCTCGATCGGGAAAACTTCGCGAAACACCGCCTCAAGGCCGCTCGCCTTCCGCTGGGTCGGCGCGACATCCTTCTGCAGGAACTCCAGGTACGAATCCAGCTGGTTCTGGATCAGATTCGGCGGAGCGATCACTTCCTTCAGTTTACCAAAATTGATGCGGTCAGACATACTTAACCTTTAAACGACAACGAGATTTACAAAAACAGAAAGCGGTTCGCCATCACCCGGCACGAACCGCAGACAAACAACGTGGTAGAAGCGCAAAATGCCACGTCTTCGAAAAATTCGCGGAAAACCTTCCCGAAATTCAGGAAGCGATTTTTCTGCAAAACAATTTTTCGAAGACGCGGCACTCGGCTAAAACACGAAAGTTTCTTCGAGCGGAGTCTCAGAGAGGAAACGAACCGCAATCCGTAAGGATTCGACCCGCCGAAAAACTTACCAATACCAGAGTTCGTCGAAAGCGCAACCCAAACAGTCGAACCGCTCAAAATGAACGATCCAACTGCGGCGCTCCCGCGTTTCTCTCTCGGTAAATTCAAACTCTTTGATTCCGCGCTGAAAACTTCCGTGTCTTGCCTGTAACGTGTCTCTTTTTCGGAACGAATCGGAGGAGATCTTACTTGATCTCGACCTTCGCGTCCACGGCTTCGAGCTTGGCCTTCAAAGCATCGGCTTCTTCCTTGGTCACGCCTTCCTTGACTGGCTTCGGCGCACCTTCGACGAGATCCTTGGCTTCCTTCAGACCAAGACCGGTAGCGGCGCGGACTTCCTTAATCGCTCCGATCTTGTTGCTGCCGGCAGCAACCAAAATGACGTCGAACTCCGTCTTCTCCTCAGCGGGAGCAGCGGCGGCTCCAGCAGGAGCAGCGGCGGCAACAGCCACGGGAGCGGCGGCGCTAACGCCCCACTTCTCTTCAAGATCCTTGACGAGACCGGCGATTTCCAAAACCGACTGGCCGCTCAGCCACTCGATAACTTGTTCTTTTGTGATATCAGGCATTTTATAGTCTCCGTGAACGGTTAGTGTTCCGAATCGCCGGAACGTTTAAGAGCCGAAGCCCCTAACCGGATTCTTTGGATGGTGAGGATGGACGATCCCGCCAACAAGCGAGACCGTCCAAAAGTGTTGGGGATTCTTGGTTAGGCGGATTTCTCGGATTTCGCGTTCAACACATTGAGAACGCTGACCGGAACGGCGTTGAGGACGGAAACCATCCGCTGCGCCGGAGTATTGAGAAGGCCGAGGAGTTGCGCCTTGAGCACTTCGATCGATGGGAGTTCCGCCAAGGCGACGACATCTTCCTTCGCCAAGGTGCGATCTCCGAGAACGCCGACTTTGACTTCGAGCTTCTTCTTGTCGTCGGAGAACTTCTTCAGAATCTTGGCGACGCCCGATGGATTGCTTCCACCCAGCACGATCGCCGTCGGACCCGCGAGCCAGGATTCGAGGCTCGGCAGATTCCGCGATTTGGCCGCGACGTTGAGGATGGAATTTTTCACAACGTGAAACTCCGCCTCCTCCTGCCGCAGATTCTGGCGGAGCTCCGCGATGTCTTCGACGTTGACGGTGTTGAAGTCGGCCAGGAAAACGAAATCCGATTTCTCCAGATGGCGGGAAACTTCTTCGACGAGATATTTCTTTTCAGGTCTCATGGCGGGTCTTTTAGAACTTGGTGAATTCGGTGTTTTCGATGCTCACGCCGGGGCTCATCGTGGAGGAAATCGTGACGCTCATGATGTAGCGGCCTTTTACTCCCGTCGGACGCGCCTTGCCGATCGCGTCCAACACCGAGTTCGCGTTTTCCACGATCTGTTCCGGGTTAAAGGAGCGCTTGCCGATCGCGACTCCGATGTTCGCGGTCTTGTCGATCTTGAACTCGACGCGACCCGCTTTCACTTCCTTGATCGCCTGCGGAATATCGTCGGTCACCGTGCCGGATTTCGGATTCGGCATCAAACCGCGAGGTCCGAGAATACGGGCCAACGTCCGGATTTCCTTCATGGCGTCGGGAGTGGCGATGGCGACGTCGAAATCGAGCCAGCCTTCGTTGATCTTGGCGACGTAATCCGCGAGTCCGGCGAATTCGGCACCGGCTTCGATCGCGGCCTCCGGATTCGCGGTGAACACGAGAACCCGCACCTTTTTGCCGCTTCCGTTCGGAAGAGCCACCGTGCCGCGAACCATTTGGTCGCTTTGACGGGGATCGACGCCGAGGCGGAACGAAAGCTCCACGGATTCGTCGAACTTCGCGGGAGGAAGCTTGAAGAGAACCGAAACGGCCTCGTCGATCGGATATTGCTTGGTAAGATCCGCTGCTTCGAGCGCCTTACGATAACGTTTGCTGGTCTTTTTCATAACGATTTGCAGTGCGAACGCCTTTTATCGGCTCCTGCGATTCCCGGCCAAACCGGAAAAATTACGATGCGATGGTTAATGGTGGCGATGAAAAAACCGCGATCTATCAATCGATCACTTCCAGGCCCATGCTCCGGGCCGTTCCAGCGATGATTTCAATCCCGGCGGCTTCCGAAGTCGCGTTCAAATCCTTCGCCTTCGTCTTGACGATCTCCGCCAATTGCTTGCGAGTCACCTTCCCCACCTTGTCCCGATTCGGCACCGGAGAACCTTTGGCGATTCCCGCGGCCTTCTTCAGGAGAACCGCGGCGGGCGGCGACTTGAGAATGAACGTGAAGGACTTGTCCGCGTAAACCGTGATCACCACCGGGAGAATCATGCCAGCCTGATCCTTGGTGCGGGCGTTGAACTCCTTACAGAAGCCCATGATGTTGACGCCCTGCGCACCTAGCGCCGGACCCACGGGAGGAGCGGGATTCGCCGCGCCGGCCGGGAGCTGGAGGCGGATGTAACCTTTAATCTTTTTTGCCATGACGTGTTAGCTATTAATTCTTTCGACTTGCCAATACTCGAGCTCGACTGGAGTGAAACGGCCGAAAATGGATACCGAGATTTTCAATTTGCCGCGCTCGGGTTCGATCTCGTCGATCCGGCCGGTCAGATTCATGAACGGACCGTCGTTGATCTTCACTTCCTCTCCGACTTCGTACTGAACCTTTGGAACTTCCTTGCCCGCCGCCAGCTCCATCTGGTTGCGGATGTGCGCGATTTCCGAAGCGCGCAACGGCGTCGGCCGGTCGCCGCCGACCATCCCGATAACGCCATTCGTCTCGCGGACGAAATACCACGGCTTGTTGATCAATTTGCCCTGCTCGTCGAACAGGCGCATTTGAATAAAAACGTAGCAGGGATAGAATTTGCGAGTCCGCTGGGACTTCTTCCCCTGCTTTACCTCCGAAACGATCTCCGTGGGAACCAGAACCTCGCCAATATACTCTTCGAGATCCTCGATCTTCTTAAACTTGTCGATGTACTGCTTCACCTGGCCTTCTTTGCCGGAAAGCGTCTGCACGACATACCACTTCATATCGTTTCTCTCGTCGGTCATAGGTAGAGAGCCGTCGCTCATGAAAGTCTTCCCGTCACCAAGTCCGTGAACAGATTCACAACCTGAAACAAGGAGAAGTCGGCGATGCTGATAAAGATGCCGAGAATAAGAACCGCAATGATCACGACGATCGTCGAATCCTTGAGCTCCGTCCAAGTCGGCCACGTGGCCTTCTTCAGCTCGGTGATGGTTTCTCCTGAGAAGATACGGATGCTGCGAAAGGGATTCTTCATGAAAAAAATGGCAGGACAGGAGGGACTCGAACCCCCAACCGACGGTTTTGGAGACCGCTACTCTACCAATTGAGCTACTGTCCTGTGTAGGAAACCTGAGAACGACAGGGCCGAAGCCCCCAGCGGGGGAGCTTCGGCATGTCTTAAGGAAAAACGGGTTTTACTTGATGATTTCGGTCACGCGGCCCGCTCCGATGGTCCGGCCGCCTTCGCGAATCGCGAAACGCTGACCCTTTTCCATCGCGATCGGAACGATGAGATCGATCTCGATGCTGATGTTGTCGCCAGGCATCACCATTTCCACGCCTTCCGGCAACTTGCAAATGCCAGTCACGTCGGTGGTGCGGAAGTAGAACTGCGGGCGATAGCCATTGAAGAACGGCGTGTGACGTCCGCCTTCATCCTTGGAAAGAACGTAGATCTCGGCCTTGGCCTGGAGGTGCGGAGTGATCGACTTCGGAGCAGCCAACACTTGACCGCGCTCAATCGATTCCTTGTCCACACCGCGGAGCAACACACCAACGTTGTCGCCCGCTTGCCCTTGGTCGAGCATCTTTCGGAACATTTCCACACCAGTCACAACGGTCGACTTGGTGTCGTGGATTCCGACGATCTCGATGGTGTCGCCAACCTTGACGATTCCACGCTCGATACGACCGGTGGCAACCGTTCCGCGTCCGGTGATGGAGAACACGTCTTCCACCGACATCAGGAACGGCTTGTCGATTTCGCGCATCGGCTCCGGGATGTCCTTGTCGATCGCATCCATGAGAGCCTGGATCGCGGCCTTGCCTTCGTCCTTGCCTTCGAGAGCGGCCGTGGCCGATCCGCGAACGATCGTGATGTTGTCGCCGTCGAAATCGTACTTCGAGAGAAGCTCGCGGATTTCCATCTCAACGAGGTCGAGAAGCTCCGGATCGTCGATCAGGTCCACCTTGTTGAGGAACACCACGATATTCGGAACGCCGACCTGGCGGGCCAAAAGGATGTGTTCGCGGGTTTGCGGCATCGGGCCGTCCGCCGCGCTCACCACCAGAATCGCGCCGTCCATCTGGGCCGCGCCGGTGATCATGTTCTTGACGAAGTCGGCGTGACCCGGGCAGTCGACGTGAGCATAGTGCCGGTTGTCCGACTCATACTCCACGTGGGAAACCGCGATCGTCACGATCTTGGAAGCGTCACGAACGGTCCCGCCCTTGGCGATATCCGAATAGGACTTAACCTCAGCCAGTCCTTTGCCGGCTTGTACCGACAGGATCGACGCGGTGAGCGTAGTTTTACCATGGTCCACGTGACCGATGGTGCCCACGTTGACGTGCGGCTTCGTTCTTTCGAATGTTCCTTTAGCCATTTGCGTTGTTGATGTTAGTTGTTCTTTGGAAGAATTTTGTTCTCACCGCTGGAGCCCTCGACCGGATTTGAACCGGTGACCTCGTCCTTACCAAGGACGTGCTC
>CAZJCL010000017.1:0-17522 GCA_964544025.1 uncultured Opitutales bacterium
TAATCCTCCCGCAAACGCGCCACCCGCCCCCCTTCCTGGTCCACCGAAACCAGCAGCGGCGTTTCGCTCATCGCCTGCAACGCCGCGTTCAACTCCCGCACCTGCTCCGGCGACCGGATATTCCGCTCCGCCTTCCCGAGCGTCACATCGAAATCGAAGTGAATCACTCCCCCCAGATTCAGCTCGCGGATGTCCCGCGCGATCGGATCGTCCTCGGTCACCGCGAATCCGCGAAACCCCAACACGATCATCTGCCCGATTTTCTTCTCAATTGAGTCCATAACTAAGAACGCACGACCGATTTCCGATCCGGTTTAAAAGAAAAACGCCTCCGCCAGCGCCGCCTCCGGTTTGAGCAACTTCAGCGTCGTCGGCATCTGAATTTCCCCCCGCCCGAAATTCGCCTCGATCTCCGCGATCTTCAGTTCCCGGTGTGCGCACCAATGAAAATACCGCTCGTCTTCGAAACGGAACCGGATCTCCATCCCCTTTTCCCCATCCGCCATTTCCGAACAGCCAAAAGCCTCTTTCCCCAACCGCGAAATTTTCGCCCGGTCCGCGCACGAATTCAACGCCTCCTCCAGCCACCGCAGCATCGCCAAAGCCTCCGCCTGCGCTTGTCCCGAATGCGAAACCTCCACCTTCGTCAATCCCCGCACCAACTCCTCCGGCTCAAATCCGCTCAGAAACTGCCCGATCGATTGCCGCACCGGCAAAAGGCTCGTGTAAGCCAAATCGCGAATAATTTCCGGTCTCGGCCACTCCACCTGACGCACTTCCGGCTTTTCCCGCCGCGAATCGAAAACCACTCGCCGCGCGATCTTCAAAAAATACGCGTAATCCGTCACCCGTTTCGCCGCCTTGAAATGATGCTGCCAATAATAAGTCGGCAACTCCGTCTCCAGCAGAATCGAAACCTGGTTCTCCACAAAATCCTTCCCTTCCCATGGATACGCCAAAACGATCGCCTCGACGCAGGTCCGCTCCCGCCCGCTTTTCCCGATATAGCACTCGCTGAAAATCTTCGACTTCAGCAAAACGCCTTCCTTCGGATGATCGTCCGGACAAAGCACAATGATCCGCGACGGATAACGCTGACTGAACCGCAGCGAAATATCGAAAATCTCCCGCGCCTCGTCCGGCACCGTTCCCCGCCCGAAATGCAGGATCAGATTCATCTGACTCGCCCGGAACTCCGACGGCCCCGACGGCGAATCCCAAATCCGCGACAACGTTTGCGAAATTTTCCCCACCGGCGTCTCGATTCCCGGCAGAGCGGCGAAAATACTGGTTTCCATACTCATCGTCTCAAGCGGGAACAAAAAACCTTCTCCCGCGCGCCCTCCCAACATGACTCCCCCCGCCTTCCTTTCCAATTCCCAAATTCCGAATTCCGCTTCCCCGAAACTTCGCTTTTTCAGCCGCGACGATTGACATGCTCGCCCTCCCCGGTGACAGAATGACAACCGCACAAACGCCACCGGATGAGCTGGAACAAAAAAGATCTGATAACCATCGAGGAACTGACGCGCGACGAATTGGAAACGATTTTCAGCGTCACCGCCTCGTTCAAAGAACTCTTGCGCCGCGGAGGAAAATCTCCCGCGCTGGAAGGCAAAACCGTCGTCAATTTCTTCCTCGAACCGAGCACCCGCACCCGCGTCGCCTTCGAAATGGCCGCGAAACGGCTCAGCGCCGACATCGTCTCCATCAACGCCCCCGCCAGCAGCGTCGTTAAAGGAGAAACCCTCCGCGACACCGCCCAAAATATCCAGGCCCTCAACGCCGACCTTATCGTCCTCCGCCACAGCGCCCCCGGAGCGCCGCAATACCTCCGCGATCTCCTCCGCATCCCCGTCATAAACGCCGGCGACGGCGCGCACGAACACCCGACCCAGGCCCTGCTCGATTGCTTCACCATGCGCGAGCACCTCGGCGATCTCACCGGACGCAAGGTCACCATCCTCGGCGATATCCTTTTCAGCCGCGTCGCCCGCTCCAATATCTGGGCACTTGGGAAACTCGGCGCGGAAGTCACCCTCGTCGGCCCTTCCACGCTCGTCCCCGAATATTTCACCTCCCTCGGCCCCAAAGTCTCCCACGATCTCAAATCCGCGCTCGCCGACGCCGAAGCCGTCATGCTCCTCCGCATCCAGCACGAGCGCCAGACTTCCACCCATTTCCCCTCGCTCGGCGAATACACCAGCATGTTCGGCCTCAACAAAACCCGCGCCTCCTGGCTCAAGCCAAACGCGATCATCATGCACCCCGGCCCCATCAACCGCGGCGTCGAAATCGATTCCGACCTCGCCGACTCCAGCCGCTCCGTCATCCTCGAACAGGTCGCCAACGGAATCGCCGTCCGCATGGCCTGCCTTTTCCTCTGCTCCGGCGGAACGCCCGAATCCTTGAAAGAATTTTTGCATGCATAAGCCTCTCTGGATCCGCAACGGCCGGGTCATCGACCCTTCTCGCCAGATCGACGAAACACGCGACGTCTTCATCCTCGACGGAAAAATCGTCGAATCGCTCCCCGACGACGCCCGCGCCAACTGCACCGAAATCGACGCCACCGGACAAATCGTTTGTCCCGGCCTGCTCGATATCCACGTCCATTTCCGCGAACCCGGCCAAACCCACAAGGAAACGATCCTCACCGGCTCCCAGGCCGCGGCCGCCGGCGGTTTCACCACCGTCGTCTGCATGCCCAACACCACCCCGCCCGCCGACAACGCTGGCACCATCCAATACATCAACGACGTCATCGAGCGCGATTCGATCGTCAACATCTACCCGACCGGCTGCATCACCGTCGGCATGGCCGGGCAACATCTCGCCCCCATCGGCTCCCTCAGCAAAGCCGGCGTCGTCGGAATCACCGACGACGGGAAATGCGTCCAAAACAACGAGATCATGCGCCGCGCCATCGAATACGCGAAAATGTTCGATCTCGTCGTCATGGACCATTGCCAGGACGAGCACCTCACCGAAGACGCCGTCATGAACGAGGGCATCTGGTCCACCCGCCTCGGCCTCAAAGGCTGGCCCAAAGCCGCCGAAGACGTCATCGTTTCCCGAAACGTCATCCTCTCCACCCTCACCGGCGGCCACGTCCACATGCAGCACATCAGCTCGGCGAACGCGGTCGACATCCTCCGCCGCGCCAAACAACGCGGAGTCCGCGTCACCGCCGAAGCCTCCCCCCACCACATCGCCCTCACCGACGAGCGCATCCGCAACTACGATACCAATTGTAAAATGAATCCCCCGCTGCGCACCGACGAAGACCGGATCGCGCTCATCGAGGGACTTAAAGACGGCACCATCGACCTCATCGCCACCGACCACGCCCCCCATACCAATTACGAAAAAGACCGCGAATTCGACTACGCCCCGTTCGGAATCATCGGACTCGAAACCTCCCTCGCCATCACCCTCCAAACCCTCTACCACTCCGGCGAAATGTCGCTACCGGCGATCCTCGCCCTGATGACGCACAAACCCGCCGCGATCATCAAATCCGACCGCGGAACCCTCCTCCCCGGACGCGCCGGCGACGTCACCATCTTCGATCCCGACGAAGAATGGACGCTCACGCCCGACAAAATCTTCAGCAAATCCGCCAACACTCCCTGGATGGGCGAGCGGATGAAAGGCCGCGTCAAAGCCACCATCGTCGCCGGCCGCGTCGTTTTCCAAAACGACAAACTCGTCGAATAACCGCGTCCCTCGCGGAATGAAGGTCGTTCTCTCCAGCCTCGTCAAAAAGTTCGACCGCAACACCGTCGTCGACCGCGTCGATCTCGAAATCCAGTCCGGAGAAATGTTCTTCCTCCTCGGCCCCTCCGGCTGCGGAAAAACCACCATCCTCCGCCTCCTCGCCGGATTCCTCGAACCCGATTCCGGCGAAATCCGTTTCGGCGACCGCCGCGTCGACAAAATCCCCGCCCACCAGCGCAACACCGCCCTCGTCTTCCAAAACTACGCCCTCTGGCCCCACCTCACCGTTTTCGAAAACGTCGCCTACGGCCTCCGCGTCCGCAAAACGCCCGCCGCCGAACTCCAAACCCGCGTCCAATCCGCCCTCGCCAAAGTGAAAATGGACGCCCTCGCCCAGCGCAAACCGGCCTCCCTTTCCGGCGGACAACAACAACGCGTCGCCCTCGCCCGCGCCATCGTCGTCAACCCCGATCTCCTCCTCTTCGACGAACCGCTCTCCAATCTCGACGCCAAACTCCGCCACGACATGCGCGCCGAAATCAAGCGCCTCCACGCCGAAACCGGCATCACCAGCCTCTACGTCACCCACGATCAGGAAGAAGCCCTTTCCCTCGCCAGCCGCATCGCCGTCATGCGCGACGGCCGTATCGAACAAATCGGCACCCCCGTCGAAATCTACACCCGCCCCGCCACCCCCTTCGTCGCCTCCTTCATCGGCGAATTCAACCTCTTCCCACCCGAATCCCCGCTCGCCAAATCCCTCTCCGCCCCGCCCGGCACTCAATTCGGATTCCGCCCCGAACACGTCCGCCTCGCCGAAACCGGCATCCCCGCCACCGTCCGTTTCTCCAGCTACCTCGGCAGCAAAAACGAACTCCTCCTGGAAACGGAAACCGGCGAACAAATCAAAGCCTGGACCCCCGACTTCCACCCCGAAAACACCCAAACCCACATCCAAATCCCCCCCGCCCACCTCCACCACTTCCCCAAACGCGAAAAATAGCCGCCCCGCTCCCCGGGCGCTCGCGACTCCTTCTCAAGCCGCGCCCGCCACTCACTGAACCGCCGCCCGACCGCCCCAGAAAACACTCGATTCGCTGTCGGGATCCGAAACCCCGTCCGCCTTCGGAATCTGATCAAACGGAATCCGCTGCACGTTCCCGTCAAAAAAGAGAAAATTCGTCGCCCCTCCATGCGGAGCCATCCCCGCCACATTAAAGAAAAACGAGGAAACCCCGTCCCAACTCGATCCTTCGTAAACCATCACCGTGCGCGACGGCGCCACCAATTGATTGCCCAGCGGCATCCCCACTCGCTGCCCGACCCGCGAACTCCCGTGATACGTCGTGCTCGCCTGCCGGTTCAATTGATACGACCGCGTGTCGCCATTCCGCAACGTCACCCCCGGAGCCATTAAATGCTGCCGGTCATTATCGACCAAACCGAAAGACGACGGACAATGAAACACCGTTTCCACCGCGCTGAGAACCGTCTCGTTAAACCCGTTCAATCCCGCCCGGTAACTCTCCTCCGCGTAACCCGCATACGTCCACAAACCACGCGTCCAATATCCCTGCAACTGCCCGTCCTCGTTCTCATAGCGAAGCGCCGGCGTGCGCCCCTCGTTATCCTCCGCGTAAACGAAAACCGCCGATCCGATCTGCCGGAGATTCGACGTGCAACTCGCCGCCCGCGCCGAATCCCGCACCTTCCCCACCACCGGAATCAGAATCGCCGCCAAAATCCCGATGATCGCGATCACCGTAAGCAACTCGATCAAAGTGAACGCATCGCGACCCGCCGATTGCCCGTAACGTGTTTTTAAAATCATCGCCAAGAAAGTCTCACAACTGTTCGCGGTTCTTGTTTCCGTGCTTTGGGCAACGCGAAAAACCAGCAAGAACCCTCACACCACCTTACGCGCGGCCCCGCGTTCGACAATTCCTCAATGCGCGATTCCTCGAAAAACTGTACTCTTTTTCCTCCTATTCCGCGACGCGAATCCGCCATATTCCGCCCGCCGCGTCCGCCACCCAATAACCGCTCCCGGAATCCTCCAGAATCGCCCGAACCGCGCCGCCCGGCAACCGCACTTCCCCCAGCACATCTCCACCCGCTCCTACCACGGCCACCGTTCCATCCGCACAACCCGCCAAAACCAGTCCGTTTCCGATCGGCAAAATCCGTTCCACCCGATCCCGCAACTCCGTCCGCCACAAAACCGTCCCCGTAAGATCGACCGCGTAAATCGAAAACCCGGCCGTCCCCGCCAAAATTCGCGTCTCCCCAGAAACATCCGCCGTCTCCAACACCCGCACGCCTCCCCCCAGCCGCAGACTCCAACCATCCCGCGGATTCGACGCGCTCATTTCCAACCATCCGTCCGACGATCCTCCCACGATCCGCGGCGAACCCGCCTCCAAACCCGGAATCGCCACAACCGCCTGCCAGTTCCATCCCGGCGAACGCGAAACGCTTTTGAACTTCCCCTTCTCCTCGATCTGAACGCCCCGCCATTCCATCGCCACCGCCACGCGATCCCGTCCATTCTCTCCGGCGAAAATCGCCAAATCGTTCACCCCGCGATGATACCCGCTCATCTTCGAAACCACCTCGCCTCCCAAACTTAGCCGATACACATCCAAATAAGCGCTGGCCGCCACCAACTCCGACCGCCCCGAACCCGTCTTCGCCACCTCCAAATCGGTGATCCCGATCAGGCTTTCCGGAATATTAGTCGGCTCCGGCAATTGCCTCCTCCAAAGTTCCTCTCCACGAAAATTCAACGCCCGCACACCGTAATCCTGCCCCGCCACCGCGACCGCCATCGAGGCATTCGTCTCAAACACTTCCAGATCATTGATTCCCGCCCCGATCTCTTTCCGCCACAACCTTTCTCCATCCGCGCCAAACGCTTCCAAAACTCCCGTTTCCCCTCCGGAAATCACCACTCGACGTCCCCCTAAACTTTCCTCCGCCGCCACCAAATCCCGCAATCCCCCTTCCGCGTCCGCCCATTTCTCCACCCGCAAAATCCCCGCCTCCGGCTCCACAACCGTTTCCTCCGGAGCGGGCTTCTCCGCCCCACTCACCAGTTGCCAAAACGCCGCGTTAAACCGGTTCGCGAAATCCGGCGCGATCTCCGCCACATAACGCGATTCCCCATCCGCCGGAAAAACGCGCCCGCTCGCCACCTCCAATTCCAGGGAAACCGGCGCATCCGCGGAAATCCTCGTCTCCCCCAGTTCAAACCGGCGCAACCCCGCCAGCGAAATCCGTTCCTCCGATAAAACAAAAGCTTCCGCCTCGATCCGCAATCCGCCCGAAACCGCTCCCCCAACCCCGATCGCCTCCACCTTATTCTCCCGCGCCGTCAGAAAAAGATCGTCACTCAGCCGCCGAACCGCGACTTCCGGCTCGTCCGCGGAATCGCTCGCCACCAAAAGATTCACGAAAACATCCCGGTCTCCAGCCGCCCTCTCCCCTTGCTTCACCTGCCGAAGATGCGCCACATTCGGTTCCTTCCCTTCCAGAAAATACGGATAATTCCTCCACATGTTTCCCGCGTACACCCGGCGATTCTCCATCCGCAACGATCCGCCGTTCATGTTCACCAGCGCGAAAGACCGCTCCTTCTGATGCGCCACCAACTGGCTCTCCTTCACCCGCGCCTCCCCTAAAACATGCCAGTGATTCTGTAACAAATAATCCCCCCCTTCCAAATAATCGATTTCATCGCGGATCAAGAAATACCGTCCTTTCATCCAGAAAACCGTCCGATTCCAATTCGTCCCGTGATACGAGTTAGCCGAAGTGCGACTGATCGCAATTTCAGGAAGATCGGACAACAATTCCATACCAACCAAATACGGCTTCGAGGCGCTCACTCCATCCCGAATAATTTTCACCCCATTATGCCATTCCTCCGCTCGCTCCGTATAGCTCCGATCGCTTAACCAAATCCTCCCCCGATCCGCCAACGAATTAATGGTATTCCCGTCATAATGCTCGTGAATCGCACCATTCACGCCATCCAACATCATATACTGATCCTCCACACCCCAACCTTGCCGCCAAACCATCTTAAAGAAGCTCTTCCCCATCGGCACATTCAATTCACCGAATCGCGCTTTCTCCACATGCATTTCCGAATGCGGATTCGTGATGTCTGCATAATAAGGTTCATCCAATGGAAAAACCTCCACTCGCGCCGGAACCGGCGAAATCTCCCCCTTCATTCCGGTCGTAAACATGAAGCGCGGATCCTGCAAATCCCACGTCGCGATTCCCGACTCGTTCCCCTTTACCTTCTCCAAAACGCCAAGGAAAAAAGGATCGCCGCTGTAATACGAAGCCGCCCGCAACAACGCCGAATGCCCCCAATACAAAGCGCTGGTCCGGCCAAACGAGGTCCCGTCTCCCACCAACGTGTTGCTGCCTAGACTGTCGATGAACATCGTTTGCAAACGAGCCACCCGCACCGCTTCTTCGATCATCTTCCGGTCCTTCGCGGCCGCCGCGTATCGCATCGCGGTCACCGGAACATGAAAGAAATAATCCGTCGAGTCATCCTGGCTCATCAAAGATTCCATTCGCCCAAACATCGTTTCCGACAGCTTCTGCCAATCCGGCAATTCAGAAAGCTCAGGGAAAAACAGCGAAAAATACTGACTCCCCAAATAAATACCAAAAGCGGAAAATATATACTTATTCCTTCGCAACTCGGGAATCCCGCCTTCCTCATATCGTTTCGCGAAATTCGAAACATAATTCTGCCGCATATCCCACCGGATCAGACGACGATAACACAACGCGATTTCCCGCCGTTCCTCTTGGTTAAACAGAGGCGACGGCTCAAGCAGCCGCCAAGTTGTATAAAGCAGCGGACTCCATCCATGAAGACTCCCCGCCAATTCCTCTTCGGCTCGATTAACCGCTCGCGCGAACGCCGGCAAAAGCTTCGCGATCGATGCCCCGTACTCTTCATCGCCGGTAAACGCATAACCTTCCCCCAAAGCTTCCACATCGCGCAAAACCCGAAGCAATACATCCGCCCCGACAACCCGTTTCTCCAAATCCTGGAAATGCCGCTCCGCCCGAAGAAACGCTCCGCGCGCAAACCGTCTCGACGGATACTCCCCGCCCGCCAGAACCGTATACGGCAAAATTCCCTTTTCCATCCGCGACAACAACGCTTCCGTCGCGGCCGTCGCCCCTGCGGAATCCCGGCATCCGATCACCACCGCGTTTCGAGCCGTCCCAAATGGATCCGCCACAACATGCAGCAGAAACCCTCCCGCCACCGGATAAGAACCATCCACAGGCGTTAACCGATTTTCGTAAAGCCGATCGATCATCGGATTCGTCCCAAACGCACCCAGCAGCAACAAATTCTCGTCCCATAACGCCTCGCTCGCCTCCTTTGCGTCGACGACCCGAACGGCCGGTCCCGTCTTCTCACGCAATTTCGCCGCCAACGCCTCCGCTTCGCCGAACAATTCCCCGGAAGCAACAATCACCGACCCGGCAAGATCCGTTTCCGGATAAAGAACGCGCTCTCCCAGTTCTCCATAGTCTTGCCGCAAAGCCGGATTCACACCCGCATTCGCCATCGCGACCCCTGCCGCGAAAACAGCCACCGCCGCCGCCGACAAAACCGCTTTCCACCACGTTCCGATTCTCCTATGAATTTCCGGCATACGTTTATCTTGCGACTCCCTCATCCGATATGAAACCCTTTTTGCACGAACAGCTCACCCGATCGCTTGTCGCGGAGATCGCCAGCGGGTTCTACAGCGAGGGCGCCCGCTTCCTCTCCAGCAGAAAAATCCGCGGCCTGTGGGGGATTTCCGCCACCACCGCTGTCCGTGCCCTTGATCAAATGGCCGAAATCGGCCTCATCGCCCCCGAACCCCGAAGCGGTTTTCGCGTCCAGCCCGAAGCGCAACAACGCGCCCTTCTCCTCCTTCACAAACAACGCTCCACCCCGCTTCCTCCTCCGGAAACCTGGAAATCCAAGCGCCAGGAACTTTTGGCGGGAAACAGCTCGCAACAATTCCGTGTCGCCGTCGTCTTCGATCGCGGAAGAACTTCCGGCGTCGAAATGCACCGCCAACTTCCGCCTCTGGTAATCTCCGACCTCGAGTGCGCGCGATCTTTCTTCAGCGAGGGAATGAAACACAATTTCGACATCTTCTTCTATCTCTATAACGGAACCGCCTCCTCCCAAAAGAAAATCGTCGATTCCCTCGTTCGTAATCAAATCCATGGCTTAGCCTTATTTCGCAGGGCCTATTCAAGTAATGTCTGTCCCGTAACAATTCCTTTAATACGCCGTCACATTCCGGTAGTGACCGTATTCGATAATTGCAAACAAACCGAAGCCCTTTCTGTAAACCTAAATAACATCGCCACCGGATATGAAGCGATGACAACTTTCCTCAAACATAATCATCGACGAATGCTGTTCGTTGCCGGTGCCCGTCCGAATGAATTTATCGAAGAGCGCTTGAAGGGATTTCGTCTCGCTGCCACCGAAGCGGGAATCCCCGAAACCGATGTTCAAATCGTCAGGATCCCCTACAATCGCCCCATCTCGCCGGAGTCGCTGCGACGAATCGAAAAAACGCTTCTCGATCCGTTTCACGCTCCCACCGCCGCGTTCTTCCCGAGCACATTCCTGCTGCGCAAATTCCTCCCGATTCTGAAAGAAACGCGGAAACGGGTTCCGGAGGATCTTTCCATTATTTGCTGCGGAAGCGAAGATCTGCTACCGGAGAAAGATTTTCCGTTCGATCTCATGGCCATCGATTTTCGCGAGATCGGCCGGGTCGCCTGCCATTCCCTCCTCCGCCTCATGATCGGCGCTCCGACCGAACGCAGCATCCTGCTCGAAGCGGGCTACGCCTCCCGAGGTTCCACCGTCCGCCCGAAATAGATCGCCTGTCGCGCTTTCTGTTGCTCATCAAAAACGCGACAGGCA
Source organism: uncultured Opitutales bacterium (assembly GCA_964544025.1). Classification (GTDB taxonomy): domain Bacteria; phylum Verrucomicrobiota; class Verrucomicrobiia; order Opitutales; family T3Sed10-336; genus CAZJCL01. Next base: position 10,703 of record CAZJCL010000017.1, read on the forward strand.
ATCTAAAGAAATTCACGGATTCTCCGCCACTTCCACCCGCATCCGGATAAACCGCTTTGCCGACGCCAACAAAGGCGCGTTATCCCGCACATGAACCACCGACGCCGTTTCCTCCAAAACCGTCGTATGCTCCGGCCCGCTTTCCCAATTATCCAGATCGCCCGACACCTCGATAATCACATCCGCGTTCGCCTCCGGATCCACTTCCACCCGAAGCGAAAGGAATTGTTCGCCGTTATCCTCCGCGATCTCCGCCGTCGGCAGCGCCCCGACATCGGCCACCCGCGGATCCAGTCCGAGCGCGTATTTCACTCCGTTCGGAATTCCGTCGCCGCTCGGATTCGCATCAACGGCTTCCATTCCCGCCGGCAAATCAAACTGCGCGATCCAGTCTGCGAAACCAGAACCCGCAATCGAAACATCCTCCAACGCCTCCAGCGAAATCGCATCGCTTCCGTAACGAATCGCGAAATGGAAACCGCTCGCTCCCAATTGCGTTCCTTCCGGAAGCCCTTGGAACTCTCCCGCCAACGCTCCCCCAACACGAATCAGATCCACCAATTCTCCTTCTTCCGCGGAAAACCCGGGCGCCAACTCGACGGTTAAACTCGTCCCGCTCCCCAACGCCACATCGCCCGCAATCGCCACCGGCGCATCCGCTCCGCTCCCCAACACCGCGACAAATCCCGCCCCGGCCTGCTCCGCGAATGCCAACGAGCCGGCTTTCAATCCGCCCCGGCTCGCCCGGATCTCTCCGGTTTCCCAAACGAAAACCGCGCCGTTCGTCTCGATCGTTCCTCCTTGCGAAGCTTCCAAAATTCCGTTCCCGCCGACACCTCCGACGGTTTCGCCTTCTTCCGTCTGCGTAACACGGGATCCGCCGACAAACAGATCAAACGCGTCCCCTTCGATTCGCGATCCGCGTCCCAAGACGCCCACATATCCCGCCGCTCCCGCACTGGCACCGATATGAAACGTAGCTCCCTCGCCCGTCACCGTCAGCGTGCTTCCCCCTTCAACAACCAACGATCCATCCGCGCCCGCGCCATTCACGCCGAAGCTGGAAAACCGATCTTCCCCGACGGTCGCTTCCGCGTTCGAAACCCAAGTCGAACCGCCTCGCACAAAAATCTCTCCCACCGCGCCATCGCCGCGACCCACCAGATCGATTCGTCCGCTGGTCACCGTCGCGCCATCGAGAACCAGTTGCGAACGAGCGCCCGCGGCTTTCCCGACCCGCACATCCGTGGCCACTTCCAGAATCGCGTCCAAAACCGTAAAACTCGTTTCCGAACCCACGCCCATTCCGATCCGCGCGACCGATCCGATCTTCAACCTCGCCCCGTTGGAAACCTCAACAGTAGCATTCGCGTTCTCCCGCCAACCGACATACAAATGGCTGCCGGTTTCCACCGTCGTTCCTTCACCATCTATATATAAATTCGCTTCGCCGCCACCCTGACCATCCAGAATCAGAAACTGCGGCATCGTCACCTGCGAACCACTCAAAACGTGCAAATGCGTTCGCGTCCCCGCCGACTCGCTCAACCGAAGATCCCGGTTGCCAGCCGTCATGGTCAGCGTCGCAGTGTTTTGCACGAACATCTCCGCCAGTCCCGGAAACGCTCCCGGGGCAAAAGGCGCCAAACGCACCCAATCGTGGGCCACCATCGTCGCGTTATCCAAAATCATCTTCGCCTGATGCCCGCGACGAGCCAGATTGAATTCCCCGTCGACTTCCAACTCCGCCCCGTCTTCGATTTGAATCAAAGCGTTCTCGCTAAACTGCCCGCCGGTAAAAGCGCCACTCGCCTTCACCCTGCTTCCCTCGCCGCGCACGATCAACGTCCCCATCGATCCCGGTTGATTGTCGTCTCTCCCCAGCATAAACCGGGCGAAATCCGCCGTCCCTCCATTCTCCACGATCAAGGTCCCGTTCCCTTTGTAGCCAACCACGGCCGCCGCGTCGCCGGTGGCGCTGTTCGTCCATTTCACGCCCTCGCCGATGATCAAAGTCCCCGTCGCGTTCGCCGATTCGCCCACCCGAAAACTGGTCGTCGAGAGGAAACCGTTCAAAACCTGCAAATGCCCCACGTCATTCGCAAAAACGCCGACCGCCACCCCGCGCGCCGTATCTCCGCCCGAAAGCGTAAATCCGCCGAGATCCAGGTTCACCCGGTCCGTCCGAACCACGTTTCTCGATGTGCTCGCATCCTGCGAAAGCGTCACCTCATACGCCTCTTCCGATCCCAGATTGAAAACCGCTTCATCCCCGCTCCCCGGCTCTCCTGCCGGATTCCAATTCCCCGCTTCGTGAAAGCTGCCGCCTTCCAAATTCGTCCAGTTGATAGTTGCCGCGCTCAAATCCGGCGCGTTAATTCCGAAGAGAGCCAGCGTCCCAAAAGCTGCCGCCAAGGGATATCCTTTATGTTTAGCAAGAGAGTCGGTAAATATCTTCATTATCTGATAGTGAATGGTTGAGAGAATAAGCAGATTGTGAGGAGGTTATGCATACGAAAAAAAATTAGTTCACGGCGTCGCTCCCACCCCAGAAAACACCGGAACGAGCGGCAACCGCCGCGTGCGGAGGAACGCTTTCAAACGGGATCCGTTGAATGCTCCCGTCAAAAAACAGGAAGTTCGTGCTCCGGTTGTGCGGCATCAGGCCGAACAACTCGAAATACCACCGCGGCGAAAGCCGCCAGTTCAGCGCTTCCGCCACCATCACCGTCCGGGTCGGAGCGGCCAGCGCGTCGAGCGGAATCGGCGTAATCTCGCCCCGGTTGCTCGCGCTGCTGTTCGGACCGTTCGCCGCGTAAACGAAATTCGGAAGGTAGTTGATCGCATACGAATAATCCCCCGTTTCGTAACTCGCGTTCGGCGTTAGAATCGATCGGAAATCGCCCTGACGCGTCGTCGGACACTGAAAGATATTTTCAACTTCGCTGTCGAGCCGCTCGTAATTCACCCCGATTCTCAGCGAATCCGGCTCATACCCGGTATAACCCTGCACCCACAAAGTCCGCGACCAAACTCCGATCAAAACCCCGTTCTCATCCTCCGTTCTCGCCGCCAAAACATGCCCGTTGTTCTCCGTTGCATAGAGAAAGATCGCCGATCCGATCTGCCGCAGATTCGAGGCGCACGATGCCGCCCGCGCACTTTCACGAACCGACGAAACGACCGGTATAAGGATAGCGGCCAGAATGCCAATAATAGCAATTACCGTAAGCAGCTCGATCAAAGTAAACGCTCGAATTTGCGGGGAGGTGGTACAGCATTTTTTCATGGGATTTTGGGAAGGTTAACGAATGAAAACATCAAACAGTTTTCATCCATTATCCCCGCGCCGTCGGTGCGATCAATGCCAGAGTCCCGTATTCCACCGAAATCTGTACTCTTTTTCCGACTCATCCCCAAGCGATATTTCGAACTCCTTCCACCGAAACTAGAACCGAGAATCGCGGAAAAAATCTTCCTCCAAAACACCGCCTCCACGAACATTAACTCCTGACTGAACGAAGCTTATCATTTTTATACACAACAAACTCCCATGCGTCTGAGTGGCCTCCGCGCCCGCACGCCCCCGATCCCGCGGCCGCCAATTCCCTCCATCCCGGAGCCCGCCCTTCCGCCGCAAACGCTTGCCAGTGGGTAACCCGGAAACCTATCTTCTCCCCCATCGCTCCCGCATGATTCCCTCTTCAAGTATCGGTAAAATGAAGCGTCACGCACTTCTCTTAATCATCGCTTTGCTTTCCACCTGCTCGGGCGCATCCGCCGCTTCCGGCTCCGAATTCCGCCTTCAACGCACTTGGATGCCCGACGCGCATCCCGGCTCCTTCGCCATCGGTTTCCCCAACGAACTCAACGTCTGCTTCGATCCGGTTCGCGCGCTCGTCGTTTACGCCTGGGACGGAAACTTCGTCGATCTCACGCCCACGCTCACCGGCAAGTTTCCTCGCAATGCCGAGATCCTGGGAGACATCTTTCACCGCGCCGACGCTTCCGCCGGTTTCTCTTTCCCAAAGGATTCGACCGCCGCGGAACTCCAATTCCAAGGTTACCGCATCCGCGAAGAGATGCCGGAATTCCGCTACGAAATAAACGGCACCGAGATTCTACTGACGGTTTCCGCCGCTCCCGACGGCACCGCCTTACACCTGCTCTACCGAATCGATTCGTGGCCGGCCAATCTGCGTTACATCCCAAGCGCCTCGTCTCCTCTGCCTGAGATCTTGGCCGGCAACGCGCAACAAACGTCCGAAGGATTAACGTTTCCCGCCGGATCGCTCGTCGAATTTCGCGAAGTGTTGACCAGCCCACGATGAAATCGCTCACAAAATCCGCGCTTTTCCGCCTCGGAATCGCCCTCCTCTTTCCCGCCGCCCTGTTCGCGAACTACCGGGTCGAAACCGTCGAACTCCCGCCGGAAATGTCGCCCGAAATTTCGGCGCTCGCGTTTTCTCCCGAAGGAAAACTTTTCGTGGCGAACCGGAAAGGCGAAATCTGGCAGGCCGATTCCAATGGAACCAACTGGCACCTCTTCGCCTCCGGTTTGCAAGAACCACTCGGCCTCATCATCGACTCTCCATCGCTCGCCTACGTCATCCATCGCCCCGAGCTCACGCGGCTCGAAGACACCGATGGCGATGGCCGCGTCGACACGTTCACGACGATCAACGACGATTGGGGAATGTCCGGAAATTACCACGCGTTCGCCTACGGACTCGTGCGCGACAAAGCCGGAAATTTCTTCGGCGGCCTCGGCCTCGATTCCGGCGGCAAACGCGAGTTTGAACATATCGACCTCACTCGCGGCTCGCTCGATTCCCGCATCCTCCGCCGCGAATCCCAGTGGTCTCTCACCCCGTTCCGCGGCTGGTCGTTCGTAATCACTCCCGCCGGGGAATTCGTCCCCTGGGCTTTCGGTTTCCGCCAGCCAGCCGGAATCGCCATCAGCCCGAACGGCGAATACTTCTCCACCGACAACCAAGGCGACTGGGTCGGATCTTCCCGATTGGTCCACCACCAAAAAGGCCGATTCTACGGTCACCCCGCCTCCGCGAAATGGACCGATATCGATTTCTCGAATCTGACCGACGAGGAACTCGCCCAAGAGCAAACTCCTGCCGCTGTCATCCTCCCCCACGGAGCCCTCGGCGGTTCGCCCGGACAACCGGTCTGGGATCAAACCGGCGGAAAATTCGGCCCCTTCGCCAATCAAATCTTCATCGGCGATTTCTCTCCATTAATCAGCCGCGTGGTTCTCGAAAAAGTTGCCGGCGAATACCAAGGCGTCGCCTTCCCCTTCATCCGCGATCCCGATCTCCGTCCCGGAAACATGCGCATGGCCTTCAGCCCTAACGGAGATCTCTATGTCGGCCAAACCACCCGCGGCTGGGGCTCCGGCGAAGGATTGCAACGCATCGTCTGGGACGGCGAAACCCCGGTCGAAATCCACACCATCGACCTCCGCGAAACCGGTTTCTCCCTCCGGTTCACCACCCCCATGAACCCCGTCTCGATGCGCACGAAACAAAACTTCCGCGTTACCCGTTTCCGCTACCTCTATCACAGCAAATACGGCTCCCCCCGCATCGACGAAAAACCGGTCGAGATTATCGATCTTCACGCCACTCCCGACAACAAAACCGTCCAACTCAAACTCTCGGAACTTCAACCCGGATTCATCTACGAATTCCAGCTCGACCGCGTCGTCTCATCCGGCGGAAAACCGGTGCGCAATCCGTCCGCCTATTACACCGTCAACCGCTTGCTCGACGGCACCCGTTTCACCGGCCCTTTCACCAAACCTCTCGAAGCCCCCGAAACCGCCGCCGCGCCACCCACTCTCGATCTTGAAGCCGGCCGCAAAATCTACCACACCTACTGCGTCGCCTGCCACCAACCTGATGGCCGCGGAGGAACGGTCGCGTCCGATTTCGTCGGCGACAAATCCGTCCTCCAAAAACCGGACTCCCGCCTTCTCCGTTCCATCGAAATGGGAACCGCCGGCGGCATGATCCCCTTCGGCTCCGTCCTCTCCGAGCAGGAACGCCGCAATGTCCTCGCCTACATCCGCGAAAACTTCCAGACCGATTGACCAACAATCCGCCCGAGGTGAACGCCCGATTTCGCGGGAATTCCGTTTCCAATCTTGTCTTCTTTTCTCCTTCCCGGAATTCTCGACGCCCATGACTGGGACGAAAACCAACGTCGAAGATTTTTCCACGATTCCTCAAAAGCTCAGGCTAAAATGCCTGGCTTGCGGATCGAAGCGGAATTACGAAGTCGGAGGGATTTTCTGGGATCAAGATGCGGAATCAAAATCCTTCAGCTACACGTTCACCCGCTATTTCCGTTGCCGCGGATGCGACAGCCCCGGCCCTTGGGAACCGGCGGAAGGCTTCCGATTGCCACTCCGCATCCTCCGCTCTCTGGAAACCGAATTCGAAGACGAGGGTCTGGTCCAGGGAATCTGCCGCCTATCCGACGGCACCTCACACCAAACTCCCGCGATGGCGGAGGAATACCTCCTCAACCTCTTAAAAGAGAAACCCGAAAACGCCTTTCTCCATACGCGCCTCGGCAATCTCCTCCGGACCTCCGGCGAGAAAAAACGGTCCGTCGAATGGTACGAAAAAGCGATCGCCCTCGATCCGGGTGACGTGGAAGCCCGCCACCATCTCCACACTTTCGCCGTCGAACGCGACGATTTTCCCGCCGCTCTCGATCATGCCGTCGCGCTGGCGGAACATCTTTTGGCCGGACGCCGCTCTGAAAAAGAGGGTCTCGCCAAAGAGATCGCACTGTTTCT
>CAZJCL010000017.1:17622-19676 GCA_964544025.1 uncultured Opitutales bacterium
GATCGCCGACCGCCATTCCATCCCGGTCACCGATCAAGTGGAGCACATCGCCTACTGGAACGTCCCGTCGCTGCGAAACCTCTTCCGCGGAGACGCTCAACCTCCGGCCGATCTCGACCGCTACCCGAAAAACTACGTCCCTTACTTCGTGTTCATCGAGTCCCGCGTCTTCAACTTCTTCGAGATCGACGGCGCCAAAACCGACCAGGAAATGGAAAAGGTTTTCAACGCCCTCCGCCGCCGCCCGGACGGACGAAGCCTCAACCTTCTTCACGACGCCGTCTGGCAAATCGCCGCCCTGCTCCTCGGCAAATATCCGCTGAGCGAAGCGCAATTCATCGGCATCGTCGGCCAACTCGAAAAATCCGCCCGCCGCTGGTCGCAAGCCCCCGTCTCGCGAAACTACGCGAATCTCCTCAAGAAAGCCTTCGGCTAAACGAACGCCTCCTACTCCGCGCCCGCTTCCGTCAACCAGCGATCCAGAAACTGGTAAGCCAATTCGCGAATCTCCGGCGGAAAATCATGTCCGCCGGAGCCGATGATCGACTGAAACCGCTCCGTCGCCTTCATCCAGTTATACAATCCGTAAAGATCCGCCATGCACTGCCCCACCGGTTCCCAATGCGGAAAAATATGGTCGCTCTGCGTGCTGTAATTGAAAAACGGACGCGGCGCGGTGAGCGCGATAATTTCATTGAACTCGAACGGCACCGTTCCCCGCTCGAGATGCGGCGTCAACTTCGGAAAATGCGTGTACCAATTCCGCACGCCCCAATGTCCCGGCCTCGCGTTCTTCCCCGTAAACGGACTCAACCCGCAACTCGAAACCGCCACCGCGATCCGCTCGTCCATCGACGACAAAAAGTAAGCGTTGTATCCGCCAAACGAATGCCCGATCACCCCGATCCGATCCGGATCCACGAAATCCAAACTCACCAGCAAATCGACCGCCTGCATGTGATCCGCCAGATTCTTCCCCACCGTCGACCATTCCGGATGTTTCTCGTAAAACGGCGCATCCCGAAACGACTTCAAACCTTCGAAAATCCGTTCCCCCGAAGTCATCGCATCCGGCGCGAGAACCACATAACCGCGCTCCGCCAGCTCATAACCATACGTCCGGTTCTTCCGCCCCTCCTTCAACGCCACGCTATCCTTCCCGTCTTCATTGGTCGGATGCAGCGCCAGCACCGCCGGCCACCGTTTCCCCTTCTCCGCCAAAACCGCTTTCGGAATCAGCAACCACGCCGTCACCTCGTCGCCATAAACCGTTTTATATCGCAAATGACGCCGCACATGCCCGCCGCCATCCTCATCCTCACCCATCGTGAATTCCACCGGAACGCGCTCCGGCAATCCCCCCATCGTCTCCAGCCAAACCGCCCGAATCGCCTCCCGTTTCCGCTCCCAATCCTCCGCCGTCTCGATTCCCTCCAGCAACGGCGGAATCCCCGAGCGATTCAACTCCTCCAAATTATAAGCGCCCAACCGCCCGCGTTTCGCCCCGCCCTCTACAGCTTCTTCCGCGCTTCCGGAAACGACGAAGACCGCCGCCGCCAATCCCGCCGAAACCAACGCCCGCCAAATCGTCTTCCTCATCGTTCCTCCTCCTGAAGATTATCCTCCACTACCGCCGTTCCCGCTTCCGCGACGATCGCACCCGCCTCGCCCGCTCCCGTAAAATTGTCGCGCACGATCACGTTGCGCGATTCTCCAATCACCGAAACCGCCGCCACCGGCGACGTTCCTTGGGCTTTACCACGAATCGTGTTCCCCGAGATCCGCACGTTCCGACTGTCCGTCACGAAAATCCCCCGATGCGCCGAGTTCAAAATCTGGCTCCCGGTAATCGTCACATCCCGGCTCGAAATCACCTCAAGCGATCCCCCCGATTCCGCGCTTCCCTGCATGGAACCATCCAGCAGAAAAGCATTCACAATAATCCCCTCCGAATCGCGAATCGTCACGCCATTCCGCGATCCCTTGTAAAGCGAGATGCCATAATAATCCGGATTGTAATCCACCACATTTCCCGAAATCGAAACATGGCGACT
>CAZJCL010000018.1:0-19020 GCA_964544025.1 uncultured Opitutales bacterium
AAGTTTGAGGTTTGAAGTTTGATGGGGGGAACGTCCAACGTCCAACGTCCAATGTTCAATGTTCAATGTTCAAAGGGTGTAGGTGGCGGGGGCGATTAGGAGGACGAATTCGCCTTTGGTGCTCATGTTTTGGAGGCGGGTGGAGACGTCGGAGGTTTTGCCGGTGAGGAAGGTTTCGTGGCGTTTGGTGACTTCTTTGGCGACGCAGATGACGCGGTCGGGGCCGAGGGTTTCATGGAGGTCGTTCATCATTTTCAGGATGCGGTGGCAGGATTCGTAGAGGCAGATGGTGTAGGGGAAATCGCGGTGTTCTTCGAGGAAACGGCGGCGGGCGGCGGACTTTGGCGGGAGGAAGCCGACGAAGAGGAAGCCGTTGGTGGGGAGGCCGGAGGCGGACAGGACGGCGGTGAGGGCGGAGGGGCCGGGAATGGGGACGACGGGGAGGTTGCGGGCGCGGCATTCGCGGACGAGGCGGAAGCCGGGATCGCTGATGGCGGGTGTGCCGGCGTCGGAAACGAGGGCGACGGATGCACCGGAGGCGATTTGGTCGGCAATTTGCGGGGCTTTCTCCTTTTCGTTGTGTTCGTGGTAGGAGACGGTGGTTTTGCGGAGGTCGAGGCGGGAGAGGAGGATGCCGGTGGTGCGGGTGTCTTCGCAGGCGACGAGATCGCAGGTGGCGAGAATGGAGACGGCGCGGGAGGTGATGTCGCTGAGGTTTCCGATGGGGGTGGCTACGACGTAGAGGTGTCCGGGTAGGGCGGTATTGCCGCCGTCGGAAGCGGGTTGGGAGTTTTGACTGCCTGTCGGATTATCCACGTTTAAAAAAAGAAAGCCCTCGGCGGATTTGGCGCGAGGGCTTTGGGAGATTTTGTGAATCGATTTTAGAAGTTGCCCATGCCGGGTATCTGGTCTTCCCAAGTCGCGGGGCGGTTCCAGGGAATGCTCGAATCGGCGGGATCCTTGGTGGCACAGCCGGCACCGAGAAGAACGGTGAAACCGGCCAGAGCGAGAAGGATGGAATGAGCGACGCGCTTGCGCATGTTCCTTAATTCAGCGAAATGGCGGCGTCGCCGGGCTGGATTTGGTTGGCGGCGCGGCTGACGCGGGCGACGCTGACATCTTCGCGGACTTCGACGATGTTGGCGCGGCCGATGTATCGGGCTCCGCGGCGAAGCATGACGGAGGAGTTGGCTTCGATGCCGTCGTTGGAGCCGAGATTGATGAGGACGAACGCGGAATCGGGTCCGACATCGGTGACTTCGCCGCGAAGGGCTGGACGAGCTTGCTCTTCCGTCTGCGCCTCAGCGACCTGTTGGGTGCTCGGACTTTGGACGTTCTGGAGGCGGATTTCGGTGTCGCGGAGTTGCTGCTCAAGTTCCCGAATACTGGCGCGGAGGGCGGCGGAATCTTCCTCGTTCATGTTTTCCGTGAGCGTGGCGATGCGGTTGCGTTCTTCGAGGAGTTCGCGGCGGATTCGGCCGGCTTCGGCGCGAAGGGTTTCGGCTTCCTGGTCGCGTGCGCTGATGATTTCGCGGGCTTCGGCGAGTTCCTGGCGGACGCGGAGGAGCTGATTATCGAGGCTTTCGGAACGGGATTCGAGCTCTTCGACCTGGGTGGTGAGAGCGGAGGCTTGTTCCTCCAGTTCGGTTTTCTCCTGGGTGACGGTTCTCAGCTGGCTTTGCGACTGTTGGAGGTCGGCTTCGGTGTTGGACAGCTGGTTCTGGAGTTCCTCTTTTTGGTTGCCGAGGAGGAAGAACATGACCGCGGCGGCGACGGCACCGAGGATAGCGAGAATACGAAGTAACATGGAGGCGATATTCATAAAGTTGGTAGTGCAGGAGTTTACTAGCCGTGTGGCGGCAGTTTGTGCAATAAAAAAGTCTTACTTTGGCTGCTTAGGAATGGATGTAGGATGTGTCGGCCGCGGATTTTCCGGTTTGCTTTTTTATCCCCGGTCCATTGGCGGCCAAATGTTCGAGGATTTTGAAAATCAGCTCGGGATCGGCTCCGTCGCCGAGCGCGCTGGCAATATCGTCCGGGCGGGCCGGGTTTCCGAGATTGGCGCGAAGATATTCGAGCACTTTTTTCTGAAGATCGAGGATGAAAGCGGCGGCTTTTTTGCCGGCTTCGACGCCGGGTTGGTGGTAGGCGTTGACGTTTACGAGCGACGCGTAGAAGCCGACGGCGCGTTCGTAGAGAGCGATGAGGACGCCGATGGAGAAGGGGGAAATTTTGTCGATCGTGATGGTGATCGATTGGCGTCCGTTTTCGTAGAGCGCTTTGCGGGTGCCGAGGAGGAAGCCGTTGAGGAAATCGCCGGAGGTGAATTCGTCTTCGACGGCGATGGCGGAGTTTTCCTGGTCGCGAAGCACTTCGATGAAGGTGACGAAGAAATTGTTCACGCCTTCGCGAAGTTGCTGGATGTAGGCGTGCTGGTCGGTGGAGCCTTTGTTTCCGTAAACGGCGATGCCTTGGTTTACGGTTTTGCCATCCAGATCGAGCTCCTTTCCGAGCGACTCCATGATGAGCTGCTGGAGGTATTTTGAGAAAAGGGCGAGGCGGTCCTTGTAGGGGAGGATCACCATGTCTTTTTCGCCGCGGCCGTTGGTGGCGTGATACCACATGAGGGCGAGGAGGGCGGCGGGGTTTTGACGGGTTTCGCGGCGGCGGGTGATTTCGTCCATCGCGGCGGCTCCGTTGAGCATTTCGCGAATGTTGATTCCCTGGAGGGCGGCGGGGAGGAGGCCGACGGCGGCGAGTTCGCTGGTGCGGCCGCCGACCCAGTCCCACATCGGGAATCGTTTGATCCAGCTTTCGTCGCGGGAAAGACGGTCGAGGTGACTGCCTTCTCCGGTGACGGCGACGGCGTGTTTGGCGAAATCGAGGCCGGCGCGTTCGAAGGCGGCTTTGGCTTCGAGCATGCCGTTGCGGGTTTCCGGGGTGGAACCGGATTTGGAGATGACGATGCAGAGGGTGTTGGCGAGGCTGGATTCGAGTTTCGCCAAGGTCGTCTGGATGCCGTCGGGATCGGTGTTGTCGAAGAAATGGATCTTCATTTTGTCCCGATGCGGATGTCCGAGCGCTTGACTGACGAATTGCGGGCCGAGAGCGGAACCGCCGATGCCGATCAGGAGAATGTGTTTGAAGGGGCCGCTGGGGGATTCGATGCGTTCGGCGTGGACGTTGGCCGCGAAGGTTTCGATGGCTTCGAGGTTTTTGCGGATGGCTTCGGCGATTTGCGGATCGGGGGCGAGATCGGGTTTGCGGAGCCAGTAGTGGCCGACCATCCGGTTTTCGTCGGGATTTGCGATGGCGCCGGCTTCGAGTTTTTCCATCGCATCGAAGGCGTTTTGCATCGCCTCCTCGCGGGAGGAAAAGAAATCGTCGGGAAAATCGATCCGGCTGATGTCGAGGGAAAGACCGGCTTCGGGCGCGCGGAGGAAGTATTCGTTAAAACGTGACCAAGACACGGTGAGGAATTTTAGATTTTAAATTTTAGATTTTAGATTTCGGGATGTCCGGGGATCAGGCGTTTTTGAAGAGGTCGAGGTCGGTGACGGCGCCTAGGGAGGCGGAGCTGACTAGTTTCGCGTATTTGGCGAGGACGCCGCGGGTTTCGGAGGGGCCTTTGACTTCGAGTTTGGCCATGCGGGAGGCGTATTCGTCTTCCGGAATGAGGAGGGAGATCGAGTTTTTGACGGCGTCGATTTCGATGATGTCGCCGTTGCGGACGATGCCGATCGGGCCGCCGCAGGCCGCTTCGGGCGTGATGTGGCCGACATCGAATCCGTGCGAGCCGCCGGAGAAACGGCCGTCGGTGATGAGGGCGACCTCTTTGATAAGTCCGCGTCCGGCGACGGCGCTGGTGGGTGAGAGCATTTCGCGCATTCCGGGTCCGCCGACGGGACCTTCGTTACGGATGACGACAACATCGCCGGAGACGACGTCGCCGCGGAGAATCCCTTTGAGCGCGTCTTCTTCGCCTTCGTAGACTTTGGCGGTGCCTTTGAAATAGAGACCTTCTTTCCCGGTGATTTTCCCGACGGCGCCAGTGGGAGCGAGGTTTCCGCGGAGAACGCGGAGGTGGGAATTCGCTTTGATCGGATTATCCCAAGGGCGGACGATGTCCTGTTGGTCGGGATAGCTCGGGTACGGCTGGGTGTCCTTCAGCGATTCGGCTAGGGTTTCGCCGGTGCAGGTGAGGACGTTGCCGTGGAGGAGGCCGCGGTCGAGCAATTCCTTCATGAGCGGACGGATTCCGCCGATGCGGATCAGGTGGCTCATGTTGTAACGGCCGAACGGCTTCACGTCGCAGAGGAGCGGAACTTTTTCACCGAGCTCGGCGAAATCGTCGATGGAAAGCTCGACTTCGGCGGCGTGGGCGATCGCGAGCAAATGGAGGATGAGGTTGGTGGAGCCGCCGAGGGCGATGCAGGTGATGATCGCGTTTTCGAAGGCTTCGCGGGTGAGGATGTCGCGCGGCTTGATGTTTTTCTCCAACATCTTCATGACGGCGGCTCCGGCGCGCTCGCAGTCGAGACGTTTGTCTTTGGAGATCGCGAGTTGGGCGCTGCTGCCGGGAAGGCTCATTCCGAGCGCTTCGATGGCGCTGGCCATGGTGTTGGCGGTGTACATGCCGCCGCAGGAGCCGGGGCCGGGGATGGCGTGTTTCTCGACGTCGGCGAGGCCTGCGTCGTCGATTTCGCCTTTGGCGTGTTTGCCGACCGCTTCGAAAACCGAGACGATATCGAGCGGTCTTTCCTTGTTGCAATCTCCGGAGGCGAATCCGGGGAGAATCGTGCCGCCGTAGACGAAGACGGCGGGGCGGTTGAGGCGGGCGATGGCGATCATCGCGCCGGGCATGTTTTTATCGCAACCGCCGATGGCGACGAGGCCGTCGAAACCTTCGGCGGCGACGGCGGTTTCGATGGAGTCGGCGATGACCTCGCGGGAAACCAGCGAGTAACGCATGCCTTGCGTTCCCATGCTGATGCCGTCGGTGACGGTGATGGTGTTGAAGGAGACCGGTTTGCCGCCGGCGTCGGCGATTCCTTTGCGGGCGTGTTCCGCGAGTTCGCCGAGGTGGACGTTGCAGGGGGTCATGTCGCTCGGATTGGAGGCGACGGCGATTTGCGGCTTATGGAAGTCCTCGTCGGTGAATCCGACGGCGCGCAGCATGGAACGGGCGGGAGCGCGATCGGGGCCATCGACGACGACGGAGGAATGTTTGCGCAAAGACCGCGTGTTCTCGGAGAGTTTGGTGTCCACTTTATCTAGAGAGAATTGCGCCTCCGGAATTGCCGGCAGGCTTTTCGTTCACGTATCGAAAAAAGATTTCGCCGGATCGGGCCGGCATCCGCTTCCGATGGCCTGTTTGCGGGCCGGAAGCAAAAACTATTTATTTGCTATTGGCCGCCGCCTTAGCAATCAAATTCCCGTGTCGGGCGAAAAAGAATTATGGCATTCGATCTGAAAAGAATTCTTCAGGCGCTCCTTTTTTCGTCCTCCGAAGCTTTATCGGTGAAGGACATTCAGGAGGTGGTCACGCGGTATCATCAGCAGGAGCTTGTGCCGGAGGAGGAAGACGGGGAACCGGTTCCGGAGCAGGCGGAGGTTCCGTCGCTGGTGACGGCGACGCAGATTCGCGAGGCGATGGACGCGATCCGGGCGGATCTGGAGGAGGGGGACGCGGTTTTTCAAATTATTGAAGGGCACAATGGTTATCGGTTGGTGGTGCGGGCGGAGTTCGCGGGCTGGTTGCGGTGTTTGCGGGGGGAGCCGAAACCGGCGCGGTTGAGCCAAGCGGCGCTGGAGACTTTAGCGATCGTAGCGTACCGGCAGCCGACGACGCGGGCGGAGATCGAGGCGATTCGCGGAGTTTCGGCGGACGGGGCGTTGAACCGGTTGCTGGAGCGGGAATTGATCGAGGTGCGGGGGCGGGCGGAGTTGCCGGGGCGTCCGATTCAATACGGAATTACGGAGAAATTTTTGGAGTTTGTCGGGATAAAATCGCTGGAGGAGTTGCCGGCTTCGGATGTGCTTTCGCCGCGGCAGATCGACGAATGGATACAGCGGGCGGCGAATCCGGAAATGGTTTCCGATAAGGATGTCGGGTTGCCGGAGGAGTGACGCGAGGGTGCGGCGGGCGTTGAATCTTGAACTTCCGGTGTGGAGCCGGTGAAATCATTTTTGTCATGGATCTGGAACCGATACGAAGGAAAATCGACGCGATTGACCGCCAAGTGATCAAGCTGCTCAACGAACGGCTTTTGCTGGCTGGCGAAATCGGGAAAGTGAAGCGGCAGCAGGGGGCGGAGATTTATGTGCCGCAGCGGGAGGAGGAGGTTTTCCAGCGGTTGGCGCAGGCGAACGAGGGGCCGTTGACAGACAAGGCGTTGCGGGCGATTTACCGGGAAGTGATGTCGGCGGCGATCGCGTTGGAGAAGAAAACGGTGGTCGCGTATTTGGGACCGGCGGCGACTTACACGCATCAGGCGGCGATCAAGAAATTCGGGGCTTCGCTGGATTATGTGCCGATCAGCAATATCGCGGATGTTTTCGCGGCGGTGGAGAAAGGGGATGCGGATTACGGGGTGATTCCGGTGGAGAATTCGACAGAAGGGGCGGTGATTCACTCGCTGGATATGCTGGTGGAGTCGGATTTGAAGATCGTGGCGCAGGTGTATTTGGACATCACGCACAACCTGTTTTCGCATTCGCCGCTTTCGGAGATCGAGACGGTTTGTTCGAAGGATCAGGCGCTTTGGCAATGCCGGCGATGGTTGCAGACGCATTTGCCGAAGGCGGAGTTGCGGGAAGTTTCGAGCACGGCCCGGGCGGTGCAGATCGCGAACGACACGCCGGGAACCGCCGCGATCGCGAGTCTTTTGGCGGGGGAAATGTACGAGGTGCCGGCGGTGGCGACCGGGATTCAAGACAAGGCGGACAACATTACCCGGTTTTTGGTCGTTGGGAAAACGTCTTCCGGGCCGGTGCGGAACGGGAAGAACAAGTCGAGTTTCGTGGTTTCGATCAATGATGAGATCGGGGCGTTGCAGCGGGCGATCGGGCCGTTTAGCGCCCGGGGAATCAATTTAACGAAGATCGAATCGCGTCCGAGTCGGAAGAAACCGTGGGATTATTATTTCTTTTTCGATATTATTGGGCACTTCGAGGATGCGGATGTGCAGGAGGCGTTGGGGGAAGTGCGGAAGTATTGTCCGCTGGTGAAGTGGCTCGGGAGTTATCCGAACGCGGAATAGTGGGGAATTTTGGATTTTGGATTTCGGATTTTGGATTGGGGGATTACGGGAAGTGGGGGGCGATTATTTCCAGGAAGCGGCGGGGTGGTTTGGTGGGTTGGCCTTGGGGGTTGATGAAGGCGTGGCGGGTGAAGCCGGTGGCGGTGATTTCGTCGCGGCAGCGGACGGTGTAGTCGATGCGCATCCGGAGACCGGCTTTTTCGCGCATGACGGCTTCGATGGCGACGCGGTCGTCGAAGGTGACCGGTTTTCGGTATTGTAACGAGACTTCGAGGACGGGGAGGAGAAATCCGGACTCTTCCATTTCGCGGTAGGGGTAGCCGAGGTGGTCCATCATCTCGACGCGGGCGAGTTCGAACCAGGCGAGGTAATGGCTGTGGTGGGCGAAGCCCATTTGGTCGGTTTCGGCGTAGCGGACGCGGATTTGGGTGGTGGAAGAAATCATGTATTCAGGAAAAAACGTGTTTATATTTCATTTTTTGCCGGGGATGCGAGCCGATGTAAAATCCGGTCGCGGTATAAGCGGGCGGGGTTGTTGTTTTTGGTTTCACTTATAATCCGGCTGGTGTAAGCTCGCGGAATGCTTTGGGGTTGCGTCAATGGGCCCCCGAATTTTTCCTCTTCCTTTTTTTAACTCGTCACACCCACCACTGTGCAAAGTCGATACACTCGTAAAAGTTTTCTCGCCAAGATCGTGGCCGGCCTTTCGCTCGCCGGATTCACCGGCACGCTTTTTTCCTCCCGGGCGGAAGCGTCCTCACCTGTGAACGAACCGGTCGGGCCGACGGTGAAATCGGACCCGCGAGCGATCTCCCGCGAGCTTTCGGGGAATCAGCCGAAGTCGTAAATTGTGCGTGGATTCGACTTTTCAGCTTGCCCGCCAGGGGGAAGCTCGTATTCGCTTTTAAGCTTTTCCGCCCTCCAGATGCGTTATGTCTAAAGTCTTCAAGAAGTCCGTCAACAAGCTGCCGCTGAGGCTGCTCATCGGGTTGATCGTGATCGGCGCGGTTTTGGTGAGCGCGTTTTATTACTACGCCACACCGAAGTATACGAAGGTTGGATTCGCTCCGACGCAGCCCGTTGCCTTCGATCATTCGCTGCACGCGGGCCAGTTGGGTCTCGATTGCCGGTATTGCCACAGCAATGTAGAGCGCTCCGGCCACGCGAATGTTCCCGCCGCCAGCACCTGTATGAATTGCCACAACCAGATCAAGGCGACGAGCCCGGCTTTGGAGCTTGTGCGGCAAAGCAACGAAACGGGGGAGCCGATTCCGTGGGTTCGGGTTCACCAGATTCCGGATTTCGTTTATTTCAATCACTCCGTTCACGTGAATCGCGGTGTCAGTTGCTACGACTGCCATGGTCAAGTGAACGAAATGCCGGTGGTTCGCCACGAGAAGCCGTTGAGCATGGCTTTTTGCTTGGAATGTCACCGCTCGCCGGAGCGTTTCGTCCGGCCTCACGGCGAAGTTTTCAATCTCGACTGGCGTCCCGAGAGCGAGGAAGAACAGATTAAACGGGGCCTGGAAACGGTTAAGGCCAATCACATTCACGCTCCCGTAAACTGCTCAGGCTGTCACCAATGAAGCATATCTTTACACATCCTGAACCGACGAAAAGAGAGTTGGCCGGCCCGCAGTATTGGCGGAGCCTCGACGAAGTGGCCAGCACTCCCGGTTTTCGAGAATACCTGGAGCGGGAATTCCCGGAAGGGGCTTCCGTGCTGGAGGGAGTGGACCGCCGGCATTTCCTGAAAATCATGGCCGCCTCCTTCGCTCTCGCGGGAGTGGGGCTCGCGGGTTGCCGCCGTCCGGAAAAGCACATCATTCCGTACAGCCGCCAGCCGGAGCAGGTCGTTTCCGGCAACGCACTTTATTATGCGACCTCGATGCCGGTTCGCCGTCATTCGTTGCCGCTGGTCGCGGAAACGCACACCGGCCGTCCGACGAAACTGGAGGGGAATCCGTCGTTTGATTTGACGAACGGGAAAACCGATTTGCAGGCGCAGGCGGCGATTCTCGATCTTTACGATCCGGACCGCGCCACCAAACACACTGCGGACGGGAAGACGTTAACTCGCGAGGAAGTTTTCGGGCTGGTGGAGCAAATCGCCGGGAAATTCCAGAACAACGGCGGGGCGGGACTCGCGTTTTTGGCGGAGCAATCGGGATCGCCGACGCGCCACGCGCTGGTTGCCGCGATTCAGGAGCGTTTCCCGCAAGCGATCTGGGCGGAATACGAGCCGTTGGACGAATCCGCCGCCGAACGCGCCGCGAGCCGGTTGCTGGGAGAGCGGGCGCGTCCGTTGTATCATCCGGGGCGGGCGAAGCGGATTTTGACGCTGGATTCGGATCTGGTGAATCCGAATGCGACGAGCGTTTATTACGCGCAATCGTTTTCGCGCGGTCGCAATGTCGACGGTTCGCCGGAGGAGATGAACCGGCTTTACGCGGTCGAGAGCGATTTGACGATTACCGGCGGAAGCGCCGACCATCGTCTTCGGCTTTCGGCGAGCCAGATTCCGGCGTTCGCGGCCCGGGTCGGCTTGGAAATTTTGGAAGCGACCGGAAACGGTGGCGCGGCTTTGCAAGCGTTGCGCGGAGCTTCCGAGGGAATCGAGGAGAAGCAGATCGAGTGGGCGCGGGAATGCGCGCGAGATTTGGCGGAGCATCGCGGAAGTTCGTTGATCGTCGCGGGAACGCATTTGCCCGAGGCGGTGCAGGCGTTGGCTTTTGCGCTGAATCAGGCTTTGGGGAACGTCGGGAAGACGGTCGAGTTTTTGGCGGTCGATGAGCCGGAAGCGGCGACGATTCAGGATTTGGCCGCGGCGATCGGAAACAACGGCGTGCAAAGCCTGTTCGTCCTCGGCGGAAACCCGGTTCACAACGCTCCGGCGGATCTGAATTGGGCGGAGTTGCAGAAGAAAGTGCCGGAGGTCGTTCGTTACGGTTATTACGTCGACGAAACTTCGGCGCAGGCGAAGACACACATCGCGGCGACGCATTTTCTGGAAGCGTGGGGCGACGGACGTGCGATCGACGGTCGGATCACGGCGATTCAGCCGATGATCGAGCCGTTGTTCGACGGAATTAATTTGAACGAAATTCTGGCCACGCTGGCCGGAAGCGAGGAGCGGGACGGATACGCGCTGGTCCAAAACACGGTGGCGGAAATCGCCGGGGGCGGAGAAGCGAATTTCCGGAAGTTCCTCCATGACGGATTTCTGGACGACGGCAGGTTGAGCCCGGTAAACGGATCTTTCAACGCCGGGCGTCTTCAAACGGCGATTCAGGGTCTAGGCGCGAATCGGGTTCAGCTTTCGGCGGAGAGTCTGGAAGTCCGGTTTGTGCGCGACGGCCGGGTCGATGACGGACGATTCGTCAACAACGGCTGGTTACAGGAATGCCCGGACCCGATCACGAAATTGACTTGGGATAACGCGATTATCATCAGTCCGCGACTGGCGGACGAGATCGGCGTTTTGGCGGGGGATTCGACGGTGCAAGTGGCGCGCCGGACTCACAACGAAATCTCGCTTGGTCGCGAAATGGCCCGCGTCGGAAAACTGACGGTGAACGGCCTGAGCTTGGAAGGACCGATCCACGTGCAGCCGGGACTCGCGAATTACACGGTAATTCTTCCGCTCGGCTACGGCCGGACGCAAGCGGGCCGGGTTGGAAACGGTTCCGGATATAACGCGAGTTTGGTTCGCACTTCCGAGAATTTCTTCGTCGCTACCGGCGCCAAACTGGAAGTGACCGAAAGCAAACCGTACCGGTTGGCGAATACGCAGGAGCACTGGTCGATGGAAGGCCGGGCGATCGTTCGCGAGGCGAATCTGGAGGAGTTTAGTCACAAACGGGATTTCGCCCAGCACATGGGAATGGAAGCGCATTCTCCTCCGATTTTGGGCCACGACGGCAACATGCCGATTCGCGATGCGGTGAACAAGACTCCGCGGGGGATGTCGCTTTACGAGCATCCGAAACGTGAGGGCGTGAACCAGTGGGGAATGGTGATCGACCTGAACAGCTGCTCGGGTTGCAGCGCGTGCGTCGTCGCGTGTCAGGCGGAAAACAACATTCCGATCGTCGGCAAGGACCAGGTGTTGCGCGGACGCGAAATGCACTGGATGCGTCTCGACCGCTATTTCGCGACCGGCTCGACCGACAATCGAGAATACGCGGAAGATCCGCAGATGGTGACGCAGCCGATGCTTTGCCAGCATTGCGACAACGCGCCGTGCGAAGTGGTTTGCCCGGTGAACGCGACCGTTCAGGACGACGAAGGTTTGAACGTGATGGTGTATAACCGGTGCATCGGCACCCGTTA
This sequence comes from uncultured Opitutales bacterium, assembly GCA_964544025.1. Lineage (GTDB taxonomy): Bacteria > Verrucomicrobiota > Verrucomicrobiia > Opitutales > T3Sed10-336 > CAZJCL01. Next base: position 11,595 of record CAZJCL010000018.1, read on the forward strand.
TTGCGCCAACAATTGTCCGTATAAGGTTCGCCGATTCAATTTCTTCGATTGGAACCAGCGCCCGCTCGACAAGCTGTATCAAGGACCGCTCGCCGAAAAGGGAATGCCGGAAACCTTGAAGATGCAGAAGAACCCGGACGTTACCGTGCGGATGCGCGGGGTAATGGAAAAGTGCACGTTCTGCGTCCAGCGGATCACCGAAGCGAAAGTCGCTCAGAAGGTGAAAGCCGGCGATTCGGACAACGTGATGGTGCCGGACGGAGCGCTTCAGACCGCGTGTCAGCAGGCATGCCCGTCGGAGGCGATCACTTTCGGAAACATCTCGGATCCGGAAAGCAACATTGTGAAACTGAAAAGTAACCCGAGGAATTATTCCGTGCTCGGTTATTTGAATACACGTCCCCGTTTGACTTATCTCGCCCGGGTGAGAAATCCGAACAAGCGCATGCCGGACTACGCAACGCAGCCGCTGACGACGGTGGAATATCACGCGGCGAATTATCCGGAAGGATTTGGTCATGGCGACCACGCCGAAACCTCGAATGGAGGGCAACATTGATGTCTGCCGCAACTGACAAGAGCGCGGTCAATCCGATCATCAGCAACGTGCGGCCGACGCCGTTGCCGCGCCAGCCGCTGGTGGGCAACGACCGGAGCCCGCATTGGATTACCGAAAAAGTCTGTTCGATCGTGGAAGAAAAGACGCCGCTTTGGTGGTGGATTTGCTTCTGTCTCGCCGGATTGGTGGCGACGTCGACGATCGGCGGCATCATTTATCTGGTGGCGGCCGGTGTCGGGGTTTGGGGATTGAACAACCCGGTGAACTGGGGCTGGGCGATCGTCAACTTCGTGTTCTGGATCGGTATCGGCCACGCCGGAACGCTGATTTCCGCGATTCTCTGCCTGCTCAAGCAGCGCTGGCGGATGTCGATCAACCGGGCGGCGGAAGCGATGACGATTTTCGCGGTGGTTTGCGCGGGTATTTTCCCGTTGTTCCACGTCGGACGCGTCTGGTTCGCGTATTTCCTGTTCCCGATTCCGACGGCGGATCTGGCGCTTTGGCCGCAGTTTAAGAGCCCGTTGCTGTGGGACGTTTTCGCGGTTTCCACTTACGCGACGGTTTCGGTGTTGTTCTGGTATGTCGGTTTGCTGCCTGACCTGGCGACTCTCCGGGACCGGGCGAAATCGAAGCTGAAGCAGTTTTTCTATGGCGTCTTCGCGATGGGCTGGCGCGGTTCGAACCGTCACTGGCGGAACTACGAAATGTGCTATTGGCTGTTGGCCGGTTTGGCGACGCCGCTGGTGCTTTCGGTGCATACGATCGTTTCGTTCGACTTCGCGGTTTCGTTGATTCCGGGATGGCACACGACGATTTTCCCGCCATATTTCGTGGCCGGCGCTATTTTCTCCGGATTCGGAATGGTGCTGACGTTGATGCTGCCGTTGCGGGCGGTTTACGGTCTGCACGATTTGATTACGCAGTATCACATCGACTGCATGTGTAAGATCACTTTGGCGACGGGAAGCATGGTCGGTTACGCCTATGCGATGGAGTTTTTCATCGCTTGGTATGGAGCGAACGCTTTCGAAGGATTCGCTTTCGTGAACCGCGCGTTTGGACCGTATGCCTGGGCTTACTGGATCATGATCGGTTGTAACGTGATTTCGCCGCAGCTTTTCTGGTTCAAGCGGATTCGCCAGAACGCGGCGCTGGTTTGGGTGATTTCTATTTTCGTGAATATCGGGATGTGGTTCGAGCGGTTCGTCATCGTGGTGACGACGTTGGCTCGCGACTTCCTGCCTTCGAGCTGGGGTTATTTCTCGCCGACGGTGGTGGATATTCTCACGTATGTCGGAACGTTCGGAGTGTTCTCCGTATTGTTTTTGCTGTTCCTCCGCTTTTTGCCGTTGATCGCAATCGCGGAGGTAAAGACGCTCACTACTCACGCCGATCCGCATCGTCGCACGTCCGGGGAAGGAGGGAACCACTAAGATGGCTGACAAAATTCATGGTTTGGTCGCGGTTTTCGAACATCCCGGCGACATAATGCACGCGGCGGAGAAGATTCGCGACGCGGGTTTCAAGCGGTGGGACGTCATCACGCCGTTCCCGGTTCACGGGATGGACGACGCGATGGGGTTGGGCCGGTCGAAAGTGCCGTTCTTCGCGTTTGTCGGAGGCTGCTGCGGATTCTTCGGCGGCATGGGGATGATCGCGTTCATGAACTGGATCGATTATCCGCTCGTGGTGCACGGTCGTCCGTTTTTCAGTCCGTTGAGTTCGTTTCCGGTTTCCTACGAGTTGACGATTTTGTTGGCGGCTCTCGGGAGTATCATCGGGATGTTTCTTCTGAACGGATTGCCGATGCATTATCATCCGGTTCTGAAATGGGACAAAGCGCACTACGCGAGCGACGACAAATTCCTTCTCATTATCGAATCGGCCGATCCCAAGTTCGACCGGAAAAAAACAGCGGAGCTGCTGAGCAGTCTTGGCAGTAAAGAAATCGAGGAGCTCGAAGACTGAGATGCGCACCTTTTTCATTATTATCGCCTTTGTCGTCGTCACCGGCGTGGCCATTTTCGGCTTCCGGGGACGGACCACCAGCCTCCCGCCGATCGAGATCTTTCCGGACATGGACCGGCAGCCGCGTTATGAGCCGCAAGGAGAAAGCGATTTCTTCTCCGACGGCCGCGCGAACCGGAATCCGGTGGAAGGAACCGTGGCTCGCGGAGAGCTCCGGGCGGACGATCATCTGTATCGCGGCGGGGAAGGGGAGGGGCAATTCGCGTCCGGCTTTCCGGGAATCGTTTCGCGGGAGATGATGGAACGAGGTAAGGAGCGTTACGCAATTTATTGCGCTCCCTGTCACGGCGCGATGGGAGACGGAAACGGAATCACCCGGGAATACGGGATGGTGACCGTGCCGACCTTCCATTCCGAGCGGATCCGCGAAATGCCGGAGGGGGAAATCTTCAACGTGATTACGAACGGGAAGGGGCTTATGGGCTCTTACGCGGGACAAGTTCCGGTCGAGGATCGCTGGAATATCGTGGCGTATCTCCGGGCTCTCCAACGTTCGCAGCAGGCAACCGTCCAGGACGTGCCGGCCGATCAACTTTCAGAATTAGGACTATGAGTACCAATACAGCTGCCAGTACCGCGGTTCCTGTGGACAAGGTGCGCGATTTTCAGCCAGCCAAGGCGCAGAAAATTTCTCTGACGGTCGGAGTCGTGGGGCTCATTTTAACCGTTGTCGGATTGTTCTTCTCGCCAGCGCGGGTGAGTTTGTCGGGACTGATCTCGGTGATTTTCTGGCTGTCGATCGGCTTGGGGATGCTTTTCATGGTGATGTTGCACCATATCTTCGACGCCGGCTGGTCGACGGTGATCCGCCGTCAGTTGGAGCATGGATTGGCGATTTTTCCGTGGATCGGTTTGATCATGGCGCCGCTGGTTTTGCTTTCGCTTTATTATGGCGACGGAGGATTGATCTGGAAATGGATGGCTTCCGAGAAGGTGGCGGAAGACATCCTTTACGTGAAAAAATCGGCGTATTTGAACAACGCGTTTTTCGTGGTTCGCTACGTGCTGTTTTTCGCGTTCTGGGCGGGACTTTCCTATTTTCTGCGGAAAGCGTCGTTCTCGCAGGACCGTGACGGCGATTTGAAATGGACCTCGATGAACCGGAAACTCGCGGCGATCGGGATCATTCTCGGCGGTTTGTCGCTGACTTTCGCGGCGATCGACTGGGTGAAGAGCCTCGATTTCCACTGGTTCTCGACGATGTTCGGCGTCTGGTATTTCGCCGGATCGATGCGGGCGGCGCTCGCGGTGATCGTGATCATCTGTGTGACGCTGGTGAAGTTCGGAGTTCTCAAAAACGTTTTCCGGGAAATCCACCTGTATGAGATCGGCCGGTTGATGTTGGCTTTCACCATTTTCTGGGCCTACATCGCGTTTTCCCAATACTTCCTGATCCTCAACGCGAACATTCCGGAGGAAACGTTTTGGTATGTCGTCCGGGAAGGCGGAAACTGGTGGAACGTCGGTTTGGCGCTTCTCTTCGGCAATTTCTTCGTGCCGTTCATTTTTCTGCTTTTCTACGGAAACAAGGTGAATGGAACGAGCATGGTGGCGATCTCCGTTTGGATGCTCGTGTTCCATTTGATCGATATTTACTACAACATCCTTCCTTCGAAAGTGGAGGACTGGGTTCCGGTTTATAACTTCCCGCTGTTTAACGTTTCGCTGATCTGGGACTTGGCGGCTTTGGCCGGAGTCGGCGGAGTTTGTGCCTGGGCCTTCCTGCGGAGCTACCAGACGCAGCATCCGGTTCCTCTCCGCGATCCGCGAATTCTCGAATCTCTCCATCACCATGGCTAACTATAACGAGCAACGACCAGCAAAAAGCGGGCTGTTGCCCCTTCTTCTGACGATTGGCGGCTTCTGTCTGTTTGCCATTCTCCTCTCCCTTTACTGGAAAGACGCGAATCCGCCGGCGGTGGCGCAGGGCGGACGGACTCCCGAGGAACGGGCGGAGATCTTGCGCGATCATCGGGAAAACACGACGCAAGCGCTCTCCTCTTACGGGTGGGTGAACCAGGACGAAGGCGTCGTCCGAATTCCGGTCGAGCGGGCGATGGATCTGGTGCTCGAGGAACTGAATCGGGAGCAGTCCCAAAACTGAGTTTCATTGATGACTACGGTACATACCAATGTTGCGTCTCGCCGGTCGTCGCCTTATTCCACGGGCGGCGTGCCGGAAGCCGAGATCGATCAATCCACCCGCGTTCCCGTCCTGTTTTTTGTCGGCAAGGCGTTATTCTGGCTCATTCTCAGTTCGCTTCTCGGGCTGACCGCTTCGCTGAAGCTTCATTGGCCGGATTTTCTGGGCGGGGTGGAATATCTCACCTACGGCCGGGTCGAAGCCGCTTTTAAAACGGCGTTTCTTTATGGCTGGGCCAGCAGCGCCGCTTTCGCGGTTGGACTGTGGTTAATGGCGCGTCTTTCGCAGAACCGTCTGGTTTACGGCTCGCTGCTTTTGGTGGCGGGTGCGTTTTGGAACATCGGCGTGTTGATCGCGATCGTCGGAATTTTCGCGGGGGAAACCTCCGGATACAGCGGTTTCCCGCTTCCCGGATTCGCGGGTCCGATTCTGTTCGTGGCGTATCTGCTGGTCGGTGCCTGGTCGATCATGACGTTTTTCTGCCGTCAATATCGGACGACTTATGTTTCGCAGTGGTATCTTTTGGCGGCGTTTTTCTGGTTTCCGTGGTTGCTGACGGTGGCGCACGGGATGTTGATCGCGGCCCCGGTTCGGGGAACGGTGCAAGCGATCGTCAACGCCTGGTATGGGTCGAATTTCCTGATGCTCTGGCTCGCTCCGGTGGCGTTGGCGGCGATTTATTATTTCTTGCCGAAAATCCTCGGGCGCCCGATCCGTTATTATTATTTGGCCACGATCGCGTTCTGGAGCTACGCGTTGATTGCTCCTTGGGTGGGCGTGGCGCGGTTGACGAGCGGCCCGGTTCCGGCGTGGATTTCGACAATCGGAATCGTGGCGTCGGCGTTGCTTCTGGTGCCGGTGGCGATCATCAGCATCAACATTCACGGAGTTTCTTCGGCGACCGCGGGCGCTCGCGGAACGGTTACGCTCGCGTTCATCCGTATCGCTTCGGTGGTTTTCACGCTCCTTTTCCTGATCGGGGCGATTCTTTCCTTCCGGAACTTCCAGGAGGTTATCCAATTCACGCATGTTAATTCGGCGCTCTGGTTCGCCGGGATTTACGCCTTTTTCTCGATGAGCGTTTTCGGAGCGGCGTATTTCTTTCTTCCGCGGGTTTTCCGGCGCGAATGGGAAACGCCATCGTTTATCGGCCTGCATTTCTGGACCTCGTTGATCGGGGCTCTGTTGATCATTGCGGGATTGGTGATCGCCGGATGGATTCAGGGAGGAAAAATGAACGATCCTTCGGTTCCTTTCGTTGAAGTGACCCAAGCGACGCTTCCGTGGCTGGCGGCGGTGAGCCTCGGCTGGATGGTTCTGCTGGTCGGACATATCGCATTCGCGTGGAACGTGACGAATTTGGCTCTCTCTCGTTCCATCTCGTCGGAAGGCGAAAAGATTTTACTTTCCAACCCGCCTGAAATGAAGGTGAGGGCGCAAACGACATGAAAAACGGTTTCATTATCGCAACAGGGGCCTTCCTGACCCTGACCTTCTCGTGGGCGGTTTTGATTTTGCTGAACGCGAATCATGAATCTTACGGCCGCCTTCGCCCGATCGAGGACGAGATGACGGGAGAATACAATCCGTCGCCGACGGCGGGTCTGGCCGGACGAGGGCTCGATGTTTACGTGGAAATGGGATGCGTCGCGTGTCACACCCAGCAAGTCCGCCGTCCCGGATTCGGCGCGGACGCGGAGCGTGGCTGGGGGAACCGGCAAAGCGTATCGCGCGATTACGTCGGCCAGCGGGTGGTGCAATTGGGCGACAACCGGATCGGTCCGGATCTGCGGAATGTCGCGGAGCGGCCGTTGCCCGAAAAATGGTCCGGGCTTGATTGGGAAGACTACCAGCATTTACACCTTTATTCGCCGCGAAGCGTGGTGGAAGGTTCGACGATGCCCGCTTTCGATTTTCTTTACGAAAAGCGGAAGATCGCCGGGAAACCCTCCGACAAGGCGCTTCCGTTGCAAGGAGTCGAGGAAGGATACGAGATCGTGCCAAGCCGCCGGGCGGAAGAGCTGGTCGCCTATTTGGCGAGTCTTCGTCTGGATTACGAGTTGCCAGAAGCCGCACATCTGACCGTCGAGGCGAGAGAACAGCAAAATGAGCAAGAATAACAAGCAAGGTTCCGGCAAGGAGAAGTGGAATCGGATCGATCCGGCGGGCGCTTCCGATGGAGACATCCAACGGGTGCACAGCGAGCTCGTTCAGGATAAGGAAAGTCCGCGTCTCGGCTTCTCTCCCATCCCGATTTTTCTGGTGTTTTTGATCAGCGGATTGGTCGTTTTCTGTGGCATCTACATGGTCTGGCGTTCCGACGATTTCGATCAACTCGGCTTCGACGAAACCCGTCGTCGTTTCGAATGGGAAGCGACGGAAACAGCCGTGGCGGCGGTCAGTCCCGTGCAGATGGGCGAACGGGTTTTCAACCAGAACTGCGTCGCCTGTCACCAAGCGAATGGACAAGGCATTCCGGGCGCGTTCCCGCCGCTCGACGGAGTGGACTGGGTGGCGGGTCCTCCCGAGCGGCTGGTGGGTATCGTTGTCAACGGTTTGGCGGGTCCGATCGAAGTCAACGGAACGCAATACAACAGCGTGATGCCTCCCTTGGGACATCTCTCCGATGAAGACGTCGCGGCGGTCCTGACCTACATCCGTCAAGCCTGGTCCAACGAAGCGGGCCCGGTGGAACC
>CAZJCL010000019.1:0-6540 GCA_964544025.1 uncultured Opitutales bacterium
CAGGAAATCGCGGACCGCGCTGGCGCGGCGGTCGCCGAGGCCGAGATTGTATTCGGTGGTTCCGCGCCAGTCGCAATGGCCTTCGATGAGGAGGCCGTCTTGTGGGTTGCTCTGGAGATAATCGGCGGCGGCCATCGCTTTGCCTCGCTCGCTTGGTCCGAGGGTCGCGCGGTCGAATTCGAAATAGATCGGTTGGAGAAGGTCGCGAACCTGTTCGCCATTGGCGAAGAGACCTCCTTCGCGGGGCTCCAAGCTGCTGCCGGCGCCGTTTTCGAAGAGCAGGCCGTCGTTGGCGGCGGTGTTGCCGACCATGCCGAATTCGAGGGAGCCTGGGCCCATGCCGCTGAGGGTTTGGTCGGGTGAGGGGCGGTTGGGACGTTTCGGGCACGCGGTCAGGAGGAACAGCGATGAAACCAGAAGAAGGTGAACCGTGCAGGTGAGAAGTTTGTTCATGAAGAAAACCGGCGAACTGATAAAACTCGCGTTGAAGCCTCTGTTTTGGAAGGCTGACGCCTGAAATTCGGCGGTATCCTTTAGAATCCGCATTTCAAAAACAATACTATTCGTGGACTTTTTTGAGGACCGCGCCATGCCGAGAATTTTTCTGGTTGATAACGGATCGTTGCGGGCTTCTGCGACGATGAATTTGCGTCGGCTCGCTTCCGAATTGGCGAGGGAAACCGGGCTTACGATTTTGCCGGTTTCGCTGCTGCATTCGCACAAAGTGGATCCGGCGGAACTGGAGGGCGAGGCGGCGGAAATTTTGGAGCGGTCGCTGAAGCGTTATCTGGAGGAAGGGGAGCGGGATTTCGTCGTTTTGCCGCTTTTCTTTGGTCCGAGCCGGGCGATCACGGATTATTTGCCGAAGCGGCTGACGGTTTTGCAGCGGAGTTTTCCGGATTTGCGGGTGCGGATCGCGCCGTTTTTGTTCGATGCCCGGGGGCGGAACGATTTGCGATTGGCGCGGATTTTGGCGGATGGCGTGGAGACGGTTTTAGGGGAAAGGGGAGATGAGGAGGCGGCGGTGGTTTTGGTGGATCACGGGAGTCCGGCTCCGGAAGTGACTTATGCGCGGAATTTCGTGGCGGGGCAGTTGAGCGCGTTGCTGGGGGATCGGGTTTCGCGGGTGGCGGCGGCTTCGATGGAGCGGAGGGAAGGGGAGCTTTATGAATTTAACGAGCCGCTGTTGGAGGAGATTTTGGCGGCGGACGGGTTTAACCGGGGGTGCGTGATTTTGGCGATGTTATTTCTGTCGCCGGGGAGGCACGCGGGGGATGGCGGGGATGTTTGGGAGATTTGCCGGAAAGCGGAGGCGGATTCGCCGGGTTTGGAGATCGAAATGACCGAACTGGTGGGAAATCATCCGGAGCTGATTTCGATCTTGCGCGACCGGCTTTCGGTGGGTTTGGAGCGGGAGCCGCTGGAAATCAGAAGTCGCCCAGCGCCGTGAAATCGCGCATTTCTTCGACGAGACCGATTTGGATGGCGTAGCGGGTGAGGCTCGCGACGTCGTGGAGGTCGAGTTTCCGCATCAAATTGGTGCGATGGTTATCGGCGGTTTTGACGCTGACGCCGAGTTTCGCGGCGACCTGTTTGGTGCTGTAGCTTTCGGCGATGAGGTGGAGGACTTCGCGTTCGCGGGCGGTGAGAACGTCGGATTTGCCGCGGCTTTCGCGCGGGTTCATGACTTCGTCGCGCAGCAGGTTCGCGGCGGCCGGACCGAAGTAGCTTCCGCCGTTGGCGACCAGTTCGATTCCTTTTTTCAATTCGGCGAGCGGAGCGGTTTTTTCAACAAAACCGTGGGCTCCGGCGCGAATGGTCGCTTTGACGAGGGCAGCGTTTTGGTAGCCGGAAAAGACGAGGGAGCGGGTTTCGGGAAGGTGTTTGTGCAAGCGGCGGAGGATTTCGACGCCATTCATTTCGGGAAGCATGATGTCGAGGATCACGAGGTCGGGGCGCTTTTCCTGGCAGAGGGCCCAAGCGTCGTGGCCATTGCCGGTGGTCCCGACGATGGTGTAGTCGGGCTCGACGTTCAGGATCATGCTGAGCATGTCCCGAATGGCTGTTTGATCCTCGATGATAACAACTTGCTTCATGATGTTGCAAAGCGCCCGACCTTATTTCCGCTTACCCGGCGTTCAAAGCCTTTATCAAGTGTTGACGAATGTTTTACGCTGTTTTTACAGCCGCCATCCATTATTGGAGGGAAAAGTGAAAGGAAGAACGAAAAGGAATCGCATCGGGCGATTGGTGGGTCGGCGGGGACTCGAACCCCGAACCAATTGATTAAAAGTCAACTGCTCTACCATTGAGCTACCGACCCGCAGTTGGCACATGCACTGCTAGGAAAAGGGAACATATTCAACGATTGAGGCAGCCGGTCAAGTCTTCGATGAAGATTCGCGAAAAAAAAGGAAAAGGCAAATGGTCCGAATCGGGTTCTAGGGGAATTCCGGTTTGGCCTTTCCTTTTTCCGGATACTGGTGTAGGGGTGGATGACGATTATCTTGAGCCATTCATCTTTATGGGAACCTCCGTCAAATATCTGAGTCCAAGCAAATCCGACTACATGAGCAGCAAAGCGCAAGAGGTGGCGATCGACCGGATGCTGGTGGATCGATTCAAGGCAGGCGACCAGGCGGCATTCGACGAAATGGTGCTCCGCTACTGGGATCGTATTTTCGTGATGGTGAAGCAGCTGCTCGGGAATTCGCAGGACGCGGAGGAGGTGACCCAGGACGCTTTTGTGCGGGCGCACCGTGGTTTGGCGAATTTTCGCGGGGATTCCGCGTTTTCCACTTGGTTGTACCAGATTGCGACCAACCTTGCCCGTAATAAGTACTGGTACTGGTGGCGGCGCAAGCGGGACAAATCGATTTCCTTCGACCAGCCGTTGAACGAGGACGCGAGTCTGACGCTTTCCGATGTGATTCCATCTGAGGCGGATACGCCGAAGGATGACGCCATCGCGCATGAATTTGTGGAACGGGTTGCGGAATGCATGCAAATGCTGAACGCGAAACACCGGGAGATTCTGATTCTGCGGAACGTGCAGAATCTCTCTTATGAGGAGATCGCTACCGTGCTGAACATCAGCGTTGGCACGGTGAAGAGCCGGATCGCGCGCGCTCGCGAGGGTTTACGAGAGAAAATGGGCAAGGATTTCCAGTGAACGAGAAACGGTTCATTGAACTGGTCAATCTGTATATCGACCACGAGATTTCTCCCCCGGAACTGGAGGAGCTGGAGAACGAGGTCGCTCATAATGCGCAGCGGCGGCAGGTTTATCATGAATATTGCCGTTTGCAGCTGGCTTCGCAGACGGCGTGTCAGGAATTTCGCGCTTCTTTGGTGCGTTCGGTGGATTTGCGGAAATACCAGATTTTGGCTCGGGAATCGCGGAGTCGGTCGCGGATCGCGCTTTTTTATTCCGCTGGAGCGCTGGCGGCTGCTTGTTTCACGGTTTTCGCGGCGACATCGGTTTTTACAAACCAGAAGATCGCGGGAGGCGAAGCCGAGATGGCGGCGACGGAAACCGGATCGGCGACGGTGGTGGAGGTTTTCAATCCGTCTTCCGCGGAAACGCGGGTGGCGAGAGTGCCAAGTGCCGGTGTGCCCGCGCCGAAAGATTTCGCTTCTTACCGGGTTTCGCGGGGTAACGAGATGTTGAGCGCGGCGCGTTCCTCCGTTCGCAACGGATTTCAGTTTTCCGTTTTTCCGACGAATTCGAGCTGGACGGAAGATTATCGGACCGGTTCCGCGAGCCGGGTTTTCCAGAGCGGTTCCTCGTTTGAAACTCGGGAGTGGGGGACGGTGCAGTTTCAGCGGTAGCTTGGCGGTGCCGCTGTTTTTCGGAAGATACGGCGGGGTTTCCGGAATTGGCCGGAATTCGTGCTTTCTCCGCTGGGGAGATTCGTTCAATGTCTCCCACTCGCGATGAACCTTCTCCACCGCTACATATTTAAGAGCGTTTCGATTGCCTGTTTGATGGCGGTGGGGCTCTTCGCCTTCGTGCTTTTGGTGGGGAATGTGTTGCGCGATGTGGTCGGTCTGGTGGCGGAAGGGCAGTTGGGGATCGGACTTTTTCTGCGACTTTTGGCGCTGCTGGTGCCGTATGTGGTCGCTTACGCGCTGCCGCTGGGGATTTTGAGCGGGGTTTTGCTGGTTTTGGGACGGCTTTCGGCGCAGCGGGAAATCACGGCGATGCGGGCGGCGGGGCTGAGTTTGTTTCAGATTGCTTCGCCAATTCTGTTCCTGGCGATCGTGGGAATCGCGTTTTCGGTGCTGGTGAATTTTTATTACGCGCCGCTGGCCCGGACGCAGTATCGGAGCGATTTGCACCAGGCGATCCGGCTGAATCCGCTCAACTTTTTGGTGGAGCGGACGTTTGTCCGGCATTTTCCGGGTTACGTCATTTATATCGGGGACAAGGAAGGGAATCGGCTGAAGGACGTCTGGCTGTGGGAAATGGACAAGCAAAACCGGGTGACGCGGTTTTTGCGGGCGGAGGCGGGCGGAGTGGATTTCGACGCGGAAACGGAATCGCTTTTGCTGACGGTGGAGCGGGCTTATTCGGAAATCCGGGACGAGGACGATCCGGAGGATTTGCGGACCGCGCGTCCGGCACCGGTTTTTGAACGAACGACGATCCGGTTGCCGCTGGAACAGATTCTCGGGCGGCGGACGGTGAAGCGGAAGCTCTCGATGATGACCTTCAACGAAGTGGTGACCGAGCGCGGGAATTTGCGGGAGAAACTGGCGGAGGAACCGAACGATGAGGACCGGAACGCGTTGATGCGGGTGCAGATGTCGATTCAGGAACGGTTTGCCAACGCCTACGCGATTTTGTCGCTCGCGATGATCGCGATTCCATTGGGGATCACGATTCAGCGGAAGGAGACGTCGGCGAATCTGGCGATCGCGCTGGTTTTGGCGCTCACGTTTTATCTGTTGATGGTGATGCTCGCGTGGTTTGAGCGAATGCCGGAATTGCGTCCGGATTTGTTGATGTGGTTGCCGAACATTCTTTTCCAGGCGCTCGGGATTTGGCTGTTTTTCCGGACGGAACGCCATTGAGCGGTCGCGAGGGATTGGCTTCTCTTGATTTTACGCCGCGCATTCCTCATTTTCTCCGGTTTCGGAAATACTCGGCGCACGAAGGCCGAAGAGAGATTTTTTTACGATGTCTGAGCAAAAGCCTGTTCTACTTGTTATCCGCGACGGTTGGGGATCCAACCACGACCGGAATCAGGATAAATTCAACGCGCTGAAAATCGCGCGGACTCCGTGCGACGATGCGATGCGCGCGCGGTATCCGGTGACGGAATTGGCGGCCTCGGGTCTCGATGTCGGATTGCCGGAAGGGATCATGGGCAACAGCGAGGTGGGGCACCAGAACATCGGCGCCGGGCGGATTGTGGATCAGGAATTGGTCCGGATCAACAAGGCGTTGAAGCAGCGGGAAGTGAAAAACGCGCCGGTGTTCGCGGCGGCGGTCGAGCGGGTGCGGAAGCAGGGCGGACGGTTTCATTTGATGGGGATCGTTTCCGATGCGGGCGTGCACGGGATGCTGGATCATCTTTACGGGTTGCTGGAGATTTTGAAGGAGGAGGGGATTCGGGACGTTTTGATTCACGCGTTTACGGATGGGCGTGACACAAGTCCGACGAGCGGCTTGGAGTTTGTTCGGCAGGTGGAAGCGAAATGCCGGGAGATCGGGGTGGGACGGATCGCGACAGTTTGCGGGCGTTTCTGGAGCATGGACCGGGACAATCGCTGGGAGCGAGTGGAGAAAGCTTATAACTGTTTGATCGGGCGGCGCGCGGAGGCGACGGCGTTCAGCGCGGAGGCGGCGGTGCAGCAGTATTACGATAATCCGCTGGATGCGTCTCGTCAGGGCGACGAGTTTGTTTTGCCGACGTGGATTTTGAATCCGGATAGCACGCGGGTGGGCAACATCGCGGACGGCGACACGGTTTTGTTTTACAATTATCGGGGAGATCGTCCGCGAGAAATCAGCAAGGCGTTCGTTCTGGATGAGTTCAATGGGTTCGAGCGCGGGCCGAAGCTCGATCTTTTCTTCGTCACGATGACGCAGTACGAGACGGGTTTGCCGGTGAAGGTGCTGTTTCCGAAGCCGGAGAAGATGAAGAACATTTTGGGCGAATACGTGAGCGCGCGGGGGATTCCGCAGTTCCGTTGCGCGGAGACGGAAAAATATCCGCACGTGACGTTCTTCTTCAACGATTACCGGGAGGAGCCGTTTCCGCTGGAGGAGCGGGGAGTCGCGGCGAGTCCGAAGGTGCCGACTTACGATTTGCAACCGGAGATGTCGGCGGCGGAAGTGACGGCGCTGGCGAAGGACGCGGTTCTTTCGAAGCGTTTCGGGCTGATCGTCGTGAATTACGCGAATCCGGACATGGTGGCTCACACCGGTTCGTTGGAAGCGACCGTGAAGGCGGTGGAAACCGTGGACGACGGGGTGGGGCAGCTGCTGGAGGCGGTGCAGTTGGTCGGGGGGAAGGCGGTGGTCACGGCGGA